>JBELDB010000027.1:0-17338 GCA_042094525.1 Congregibacter sp.
ATCATGAGCGGCGCGAGCATTCAGGATAATCGCGTTGAAGTCGGCGTGACTACTCGCTATTTCTGGGCAGACGGCAATGCCGGCTTTTCGGCAAGTCACTCCGATGAAGATGATTATGAAGCGACGGCGCTGGCGTTTGATGCGTCCTGGAACACGGCAGACGATGCTCGAACCTGGAGCACCTCTTTTAGCACCTCAAAAGACACAGTCAGCCCGACACAGGGGGTGATTCCCGTTTTCATCGATGAAGAGGATTTGGATACCCAGTCGGGATATTTTGGGGTGTCGCAGATTCTGTCCCGTACCGCTATCGCGCGCATTGGGCTCAGTTACACCGTCAGCGAGGGGTATCTGTCAGACCCTTACAAGCTGCGTGATCAGCGACCGGATTCACACGAGCGGCTCTCGGTATCGGCTGGTTACCGGCGCTTCCTAGTTGACGCAGATGCGTCACTGCAAATCGACTATCGCTATTATGCAGATAGTTGGGGCACCGACTCCCATACACTGGAGTTGGCCTGGGCGCAAAATCTCTCCCGAGGCCTTTTGACTCCCTACTTTCGCTATTACACACAGAGAGAGGCAGACTTTTTTGGCGTAATAGCGGACACAACAGCACCTCACTACGCCGATGATTATCGCCTGTCCTCCTATGGCGCAGTGACTATCGGCGCGCGCTGGGCAATCGCTCTTGCTGACAGCTGGACGCTAGAACTCGAGGCCGAGCGGTATATGACAGACGCGAAATGGGGTGTATTTGATGGCGATACCGCACCCGCCCTAGTCGATTTCTGGCGAGGCACAGTCGGGGTCATCTGGCGCTTTGACTGACAGTGACGTCGGGTTAGAACATCGCTTCAAGGTCATGGGCGGGCCCGCCTCTCTTGCCCTTCACGCCGCCAACGACACTCAAGTGAGTCTCGCAGACCTGCGTGATGAGGTTGTCAGTGTGCTAGAGGGGATCGAGGCGCGCTATAGTCGATACCGACCTAACAGCATCGTTAGCAAGATCAACCGGCGCGCTGGCAGTGGCGAATTCACCGAGCTGGATGTGGAGACCATGGCGCTGCTCGAGCTCGCTGACCAGCTTTGGCGGGTCTCCGGAGGGCTGTTCGATATCACCTCGGGCCCGCTCAACCGAGCCTGGGATTTTCGCCCAAGGGGAGGTGCTGACCCCGCCCAGATCGAACGGCTGCTACCTGCAGTGGGCTGGGATCGGGTCGAATGGCAGGACAGCCGCCTACACTTGGCCGACCAGGGCATGGAGATCGACTTGGGTGGGCTGGCCAAAGAATACGCTGTGGACTGCGTCGTAAAGCATCTGCGCGCGTCAGGGATTACTTCAGGTGTGATTGAGCTAGCCGGAGATGTCGGCGCCATCGGCTCGCGTCCTGATGGCACGCCCTGGCAGATCGGCATTCAAAGGCCCTCCGAGCCGGGCAGTCTGTGTACCGTGCAGCTGGAGAACTCAGCAATCGCCACCAGCGGCAACTACGCACGGCGACTTGAGTATCGAGGCAAGCAGTACGGCCACCTCCTTAATCCCAAGACGGGTTGGCCAGTCGAAGGGCCAACGAGCGTTAGCGTGATCGATAGCCACTGCCTAACCGCCGGCGCCGTAGCCACAGTGGCCTGCTTGAACCCAGTAATGGACGCGAAGAAATGGCTGGAGCACGCCGCTTTACCATGGCTGATGGTGTCTGGCTTGGATGAGGTGGCTGGTCCCATCGCGGACCGGATGACGGGAAAGCCCTAAAGTGTCACCTTTCGCGCTAGGCCGCGGCCAGTTTACTGCTAGTATCCGTGGCCCTCATCGCTGAGCCGTCATTAACTGCAACGACAGCGGCGATATCACACGATCAGGCACCCTTCGAGTGCGGTCTCATGAAGGCAATATTGATGTTCACAGATAGCCAATACACCCTGCCCCGCGCCTTACTGCTGCTATGGGCGTTATTGAGCACGCCCGTGGCGACCAGCGCAGAGACGCTGGGGGCCGAGACGCCCGAGCAGTTGCCGCCATCGACGGAGGACGCTGCCGACGGGCCCAGCGAGCAATTGGAACCGAAACCCTGGCTCATCACTCCCACGCTTTCGGCTGACCCCAAGCTCGGCGCGAACATCGGTGGCCTGGTCGCTTACCTAAAGACACTGGATAGCGAGTCTACGCCTTCAATGACAGGTCTTTCTGTCTCGTACTCTGATACCGACTCAGTGACGGGCGCGCTTTTTTCCCAGCTGTACTGGAAAGGCGATACCCGCAGGCTCAGCCTTTTGGCAGCTGGCGCAGAGATCAATAATGAGTACGACGACTTTCTTGGTACGGGCGAGGCAGTGGAAACACAGGATGATGTCCACACCCTTGGCTTCAGGTACTTGCGCCAGTTTCGCCCCGGAGGCTGGTTCGCCGGCATTCAGGGAGTCAGCACAAACTACTCGGTCGGTGCAGATGGATTTCTTGACGGCATGCTCAATCAGATCGGCTTGTCGGGTTTCGATGCGACGGGCGTGGGACTGGTGTTTCAACTCGATACCATGGATAACCAGCGCGACCCGTCGTCGGGGCACTTGCTGACACTACACAACTTCGCCTACCGCGAGAGCCTTGGCGGGGAAGCTTCATTTGATGTGGGCTATGCGGACCTACGTTGGTACCGAGCTCTCGGGGGAATCTCCGTTGGCAAAAGTGGTCGATCTCCGGTCGTCGCTTTACAGGTTAAGGGCCGCTTCACCGCAGACGCGCCACTATCTGGCTATTCGTCTGTGAATTTACCCGGCTACACCATGGGGAACTATCTTTCCCGGCATTACTCTCATGTGTTGCTAGATGCCCGTATACCGCTGGCCGGAAAACTGGGTCTTGTTGCTTTTGGCGGTGTTGGCTGTCAATTTGGTGAGGATATTACTGGCCGAGACCTTTCCTGCGGCGACGCCACTTTCCCGTCAATAGGTCTCGGCGTCTCCTATATGCTGAAAGAGGAAGCATCGGTACTGATCCGACTGGAGATCGCCAAAGGTAAAAGTGACAACGAAGCCCTGTATTTGCGGTTTGGTCATTCATTCTGAGTGCATTACCGTAGAGAGGAAGGATCTTTCAGGGCAGGCAAAAAGGAGCATGACAGATTGTCCGTAATGGCTAACCTAAAACGACTCGGCATCCTGCTAGTAGCGGGACTTATGGCATTGCCGCTAGCGACCTTTGCGCTGGCGCCCAGTGACAGCCAGAGCGATACCCTCAAGGAATTAATCGAAGTGATCGAGGAGCGACACTATGCCAGTCGCCGCTACGACGACGCGCTGTCTGCTCAACACTTCGTGGCCTACCTCGATGCGCTGGATCCTCAGCGCATGTTCTTCACTGCCGACGACATCGCGACGTTTAACCCATGGAAGCTCGAGCTGGACAATGCCGGCAGGCGGGGCAATCTCGATCCCGCGTTTTCCATGTTTAATCGGTATCACGAAAAATTGAAGGCCCGACTGGAAAAGACTCTCGAGACGCTCCCCGGGACTCTGGAAGGGTTCGACTATGAAGTGGACGAGTACCTAGTCATTGATCACTCGACCTCGCCTTGGGCTTCAACCGCCGGTGAGCTTGATGAGCGCTGGCGGAAGCGCTTGAAAAATCAGGCCCTCAGTTTGAAGCTGGCAGACAAGCCGAGCGAAGAGATACCTGAAACTTTGGCGCGCCGCTATCAGAATCAGTTGAACCGACTGGATCAATACAACGCGCAGGATGTTTTTCAGGTCTATGCCAATACCCTCGCCGAGCAATACGATCCGCATACCAACTATTTTTCACCGCGTCGCGCCGAGAATTTTGACATCAACATGAGCCTCTCTTTTGAGGGCATCGGCGCGATGCTGCAAATTGATGACGAGTACGCCAAGGTCACCCGCCTGATCCCCGCGGGTCCAGCGGACAAGCAAGGCGAGCTGCGCCCTTCTGACCTCATCATTGGGGTCGGTCAAGGCGAGTCAGGGCCCATTGAAGATGTCGTAGGCTGGCGCCTGGATGAGGTGGTGGATCTGATCCGAGGCCCGCGAGACTCCGTGGTGCGCCTGCAGGTTATTCCGGGCAAGGGCAAAACCGACCAACAGCGCGTGGTTCCGATCCGCCGAAACGAGGTCAAGCTCGAAGAGCAGGCGGCACAAAAACAAATCATTGAGTTCACCGACGATGCAGACCAGAAGCATCGCATCGGCGTGATAGATATCCCCGCTTTTTATATTGACTTTGATGCCTATCGCCGCGGTGACAAGAATTATCGCTCTACCACCCGCGACGTTCAGACATTAATTGCCGAACTCGCCTCTGAAGATATCGAAGGCCTAGTGATCGATCTCAGGGACAACGGCGGCGGCTCGTTGCAGGAGGCCAATCAACTCACCGGACTGTTTATCGAATTCGGGCCCACCGTGCAGATTCGCTCTGCAGAGAGCCGAGTATGGCGCGACGGAAAGCGTCGTCGCACAAGTTACTATGACGGGCCTCTCGCGGTGATGATCAACCGGCTCAGCGCCTCCGCTTCTGAGATTTTTGCGGGCGCTATTCAGGATTATGGGAGAGGCATCGTAGTCGGGGAGCAGTCCTTTGGAAAAGGAACCGTGCAGTCGCTGGTGTCATTAAAAGAAGGCCAGCTCAAGATCACCGAGAGTAAGTTCTACCGCATCTCTGGAGACAGCACGCAGCACCGTGGCGTCATTCCCGATATTAGGTATCCCTCGCTGTTTGATCCGAACGAAATCGGGGAAAGCGCCCTAGACAATGCGCTGGCTTGGGATCAGATCGCGCCCGCTCGATTCAATCGATATCACGACTACGGCGCGATTATGCCGATGCTGACTACCCTCCATGAAAGGCGGGCCGCAAACGACCCCGATTATCGCTACTTGGAGGATCAAGTTACGATCGCCGAGGAGGCGAGGTCTATCACCGCCCTACCTTTGCAGGAATCAGGGCGTGTGGCCCTTCGGGATGATCAGGAATCAAAAGCGTTAGTGATAGAAAATAAGCGCCGAGTAGCCAAAGGACTCGAACCACTCGACAGTCTCACCGATGATGAAGAGGAGGCGCTTCCAGTGAATGCGGCAAGCGACTCCGCAGAGGCCTCGCCTGAGGGTGTTACTGGGGCAGCTGATCACAGTGAAGACGAAAAGCTGGGCGACGTGTTGCTGATGGAAACCGGGCGCATTTTGGTGGACGCCACCACGCTCCGACCCAACACCAGCGTTGCAGGCCGCGCACCCGAGACCGGGCCTACGAAAGAGGCACTGTAGCGCCTCTTCTTCGGTTCGGGGTAACGTCGCGTCGAAAGCTCGCGGCGCTCTCTAGCGTCCCCCAGCGTCCCCTAACGCCCCTGAATAACCTCCTGGCCACCCAGATACGTTCGGAGCGCCTCTGGCAGTCGGATACTGCCATCGGCCTGCTGTCCGTTCTCCATTACCGCCACCAAGGTCCGCCCTACGGCCAGGCCGGATCCATTCAGCGTATGAAGCAACTCTGGCTTGCCCGTCTCTGCACTGCGCCAACGAGCCTGCAGGCGGCGCGCTTGAAAATCCCTGAAATTGGAGCAACTGGAAATTTCTCTGAAGGCCGACTGACCCGGCAACCACACCTCAAGATCGTACGTGAGTGCAGCGCTGAATCCCAAGTCGCCCCCACACAAGATCACCTTGCGGTAGGGTAACTCCAGTGCCTGAAGAATGGCCTCGGCATGTCCAGTTAAGGCTTCCAGCGCCGCCTCGGACTGCGCTGGTCTGACAATCTGAACCAGCTCAACCTTTTCAAACTGATGCTGGCGTATCAGACCACGCGTATCACGCCCGTAACTGCCTGCCTCACTACGAAAACATGGGGTATGAGCCACATACTTTAATCCATCTTCGCCGAGTTGATCCGCATCGTAGATCTGACCGCGTGCAATGTTAGTCACTGGCACCTCTGCTGTGGGAGCCAGATAAAAGCCCTGCTCTCCTTCTAGTCGAAAAGAGTCTTCAGCAAATTTTGGCAGCTGGCCCGTCCCGGTCAGCGACGCTTCATTAACGATATAAGGTACGTAGACTTCGCGATAACCGTGCTTTTGCGTGTGCGTGTCCAGCATAAACTGCGTCAAGGCCCGATGAAGTCGCGCTAGGTCTCCCGACAACAATGAAAACCGTGCGCCGGCAATCTTGCCTGCTGCCTCAAAATCCATTTGGGCGAGTGCCTCGCCTAAATCAACGTGATCTAAAGCGGCGAATGAGAATGCTGTGGGCTCGCCCCATTGGAGCACCTCGACATTATCTTCCTCGGAGCTACCCTCAGGTACCTGTAGGTCCGGCAGATTAGGTGTCTCCAGCAGCAACGAATCAAGCTCCGCCTGTACCGAATCCGCTTCTAACGTTGCGGCCTCGAGGTCGGCTGCAAGTCTCGCCAACACTTCGTCAACTTCGGCTTTTGCAGCCTCGACGGTAGCGCCCGCAGACACCAGCTCGCCAATCTTCTTTGACGCGGCCTTGCGCTCCGCCAACAGTCCCTGCGACCGGACATCCGCCTCCTTGCGACGGGCATCAAGCGCGCAGAAGCCACTCACATCAAACGCAACTCCCCGCTTTTTCAGAGCTGTGACGACCCGATCTGGGTCCTGACGAAGGATTTTGATGTCTAACATGATTGGGATCTCGCACCGAGGGTCGCGATTCTAACGCGAAAATCCGCCGCGCTGGTGCGGGAAAATACCTGCGCTACAGTGCCGCCCGGATAATCCAGACACCCAGCCAAGCCCCAAGCACACAGGTCGAAATACTCAACGTCACGTACCACAGTGCTGTTCGCCACGCTCCCTCCTCCAAAAGCAGCAAAGTCTCCAAAGAGAAACTGGAGAAAGTCGTAAACCCACCCAGCACGCCGGTGATCAAAAACGCGCTCCAGACGGGCGATGTATCTAGGCGCTGAAGCGCAGCCCATACCAACCCTATGGCGAAAGAGCCCATCACATTGGCAATGAACGTATGCAGTGGAAAACCGCCGCCTCCAGTAAAAACCAGCGCGACTCCCGCCCTGCCGAGCGCACCCAGCGCGCCTCCGGCTCCTATGGCCAGCCAATAGCCGGTGGTCATGCCCCTCCCCCCTGCTCCGCCTGCTCGTTCAGCTCACGCAGGCGCTCGAGCTTTTCTTTGATGGCGCGCTCCAATCCGCGGTCGGTGGGCTGGTAGAACTGCACCGGTGACATCCCGTCAGGAAAATAGCGAAGGCCTGCTGCAAAACCACCGGGCTCGTCGTGAGCATATCGGTAGCCCTCGCCGTACCCCTCGTCCTTCAGCAGTGCCGTTGGTGCATTACGCAAATGCAGTGGCACTTCTAACGACCCAGACTGCCTTGCCAATGCGGTGGCCGCATTAAACGCGCTATAAACTGCGTTACTTTTGGCTGCGCATGCGAGATAAACGACGGCTTGTGCGATCGCTAGCTCTCCCTCCGGGCTACCCAGACGCTCTTGCACCGCTGCAGCATCCAGCGTCAACTGCAGCGCTCTGGGGTCTGCCAGCCCGATGTCTTCGGACGCCATACGCACGCATCGACGTGCGATGTAAAGAGGATCACAGCCACCATCCAGCATAGAGGCCAGCCAGTACAACGCCGCATCGGGATCAGACCCTCTAACGGACTTGTGCAGGGCGCTAATTTGCTCATAAAACGCATCACCCCCTTTATCAAACCGTCGTATCCCGGTTTTCACTAACTCCTGGAGCAGCGTCTCGTCCAGCTGTGGCTCGGCACCTGCCTCCCCTGTCAGGTCGGCTGCCAGCTCCAGCAGGTTAAGCGCTTGACGCACATCGCCATCAGCCAGTGTGGCGGTGCCAGCGTAGAAAGTATCGCTCACTAAAGCTTGTGGATAGCACTGCTGCACGGCTCGTTTCAGGAGCACAATGAGGGCGTCCTCAGAAACAGATCTCAGGCGATACACCCGAAGGCGAGAGAGCAGCGCATTGTTCACCTCAAACGAGGGGTTCTCGGTGGTCGCGCCGACAAAACAAATCGTGCCGTCTTCGAGGTGCGGGAGGAAGGCATCCTGCTGGCTTTTATTAAACCGATGCACTTCATCCACGAAAAGAACGGTTCGACGATCCCTTGCAGCCGCCTCCCGGGCCTGATCAATGGCCCTTCGGATATCTTTGACCCCAGAAAAAACGGCAGAAATCTGCAGAAATAAAGCGTCGCTATAGACCGACACTAATCGCGCAAGCGTGGTTTTGCCAACGCCTGGAGGGCCCCACAGAATAAAGGAATGCAAAGCGTTGGACTCTATGGCTCGCCTCAGAGGCTGCCCTGGACCCAGCACATGAGACTGCCCCACGACATCATCGAGGGACTGTGGCCGCATCCGGGCAGCGAGCGGCTCCATATCCTGCGTCGAGGCAGCAAATAGATCGGGCTCTCCACTCATAACGTGCGACACGCCCTAGAAAGCGGTGTTGGGCACGACAAAATCAGCTTGCCGAGGCGGAGTGTCAAGATTCTCCTGAAGGGTCACGCTCAACGTTTGCCCTGTCCGGTCGGTCGCTCTAAGACGCCAGTCAGACGCCGACAGGTGGGCGATCTCAAGCCGAATAAAGTTGGGGTTTGGCTCTCTAGGAATCAGTATCGTGCCGTCATCTGACCTGTCGATATTAAATGCTGACTCCAGTTCAGCTCTCGACGCCAGTAACCAGTTGAGTGGGCTTCTGTCCTCTTCGGAGATCGGCCGCACAACAACTACCTCGAGATCCCAGTCGATCTGGGTCAGGTGCTGGTCATCGGCCAATATGAGCTGGTGGTCTGGATCAAGAATCTCCCAGCGCAGGAAGTGTGGCCGCAGCAGGCCAAAGCTGCCACCTGACTGACCAATAACGAGGCCATCGGGACTGATAATTTGCTGTACGAACGCTCCGGCCATACCGTCACGGTCTGCCAGATCATCCAAAACGTCAGCTTTTACACCTCCGGACACCAGCAGGAGCCAGCACCACAAGATCGCGACAGACCGCACCTATTCCTCCAGTGGCGGGGGCGCCAGCACTTCTCGCTGGCCGTTGCTCCCCATCTCGGTGACCACGCCTGCGGCCTCCATCGTTTCGATCAGTCGTGCAGCCCGGTTGTATCCGATTCGTAGCTTGCGTTGCACCGAAGAAATGGATGCTCGGCGGCTACGACAAACATAGTCGACAGCCTCGTCATAAAGCGCGTCAGACTCCGGGTCCTCGTCGCCGGACGCTGCAGACTGTATCTCCTGCGCGGTGACAGGCGTCTGGCCTCCCTGATCCAGCAGGTCGCCTAGATACTGAGGATCGCCACGACGCTTCCAATCGGCAACGACCCGGTGCACTTCGTCATCGGAGCAAAATGCCCCATGCACCCTGACCGGAACGCTCGAACCAGCGGGCAAATAAAGCATGTCGCCGTAACCTAGTAACTGATCTGCGCCTCCCTGATCCAGAATTGTCCGAGAGTCCACCCGTGAGCTCACGGAAAAGGCAATCCTCGACGGAATATTGGCTTTAATGAGCCCTGTGATCACGTCGACAGAGGGTCGCTGAGTGGCCAATATCAGGTGGATGCCGGCGGCTCGCGCCTTCTGGGCGATTCGGGCGATCAGCTCTTCCACTTTTTTGCCCACGATCATCATCATGTCGGCAAATTCATCGATGACCACAACAATGCTCGGGAGCTTGTCCAGCGTAGGCTGCACCTGCTCTTCGTCTATCAGCTCCAGAACTGGGTCGGGTTTCCACATTGGGTCCAGGAGCGGATTCCCCTCCTTTTCGGCGTCTGCGACCTTCCGGTTGTAGCCCTGCAGATTACGCACGCCCAAGAGCGACATCAGCTTGTATCGACGCTCCATCTCGGCAACACACCAGCGCAAGCCGTTTGCAGCATCCTTCATATCAGTGATCACTGGGGTCAACAGATGCGGAATGCCGTCATATACCGATAATTCAAGCATCTTAGGATCGACCAAAATCAGCCTGACGTCAGCGGGCGTTGCTTTGTACAAGAGGCTCACCAGCATACAGTTCACGCCAACCGACTTGCCTGATCCAGTGGTGCCAGCTACCAGCAAGTGCGGCATTTTGCCAAGGTCAGCCACAATGGGCGCGCCCGCGATATCGTGCCCCAGGGCCAGCGTTAGGCTCGACTTAGAGTCTCCAAATGTTGAGGACGCGAGCACCTCCTTGAAGTTCACGGTTTGCCGGTCTGCATTGGGGATTTCTATCCCAACCACGCTTTTACCGGGGATCACCTCAACAACTCTGACAGAAATAACAGCAAGAGATCTTGCTAAGTCTTTGGCCAAGTTTGATATTCTTGAGACTTTCACACCAGCAGCAGGCTGGATTTCGAAGCGCGTGACCACCGGCCCCGGATACACGGCGACGACCTCGGCGACCACCCCAAAATCTTTTAGTTTCAGCTCTAATAGTCGCGACAGCGACTCAAGCTCGTCTGCGGAATAGCCGCGCTGGCCACCATCCGATGCCGCGTCCAGCAGATCGAGAGGCGGCACCTCGCCCGATATGGGAATATCGAAAAGCGGCTTTTGCTTTTCACGCTCAACTTTAGCGCTGGGCGCAGGAGGCTCCTTTGGTGCTTTAATCTTGGGCGGAGTGCGCTTTTTCTCTTGAGCCACATGCTGCTCTATCTGAACTTTACGCTCTTCAAGCTGCTTTTCCCTCGCTCGCCGATCACGAATCCTGTCAAGCCACGCCAGCCCTTCCCTGTAGCCGAGGCCCGCCCCATGAATCACGTGTCGTCCGAGCCAATCAATCACCCTCAACCAACTGATATCAGCGAAGACCGTCAGTCCAAGGAGGAACAGCGTGACCAACACGAGACGCGCACCCACTGGGTTAAACGCCTGATCGAATCCGGCGCCGATCGCGGCACCCAGAATGCCACCTGATCCCTGCGGCAATCCGGAATCACCCGCATCGTTAAGCGCACGCAGAGCCGTTGCGGCGACCAATAAAAGTAGCAACCCCAGCGAACGGAAGCCGAGAACTTGCCAGTCGACAGGCTCGTGGTTGTCTTCAGTCAGCAATAACGAAACGGCTCGGTATGCCAACAACAACGGCACCAAATAAGCCGCTGAGCCAATCAGCGAGAAAAAGATATCCGCCAAAAACGCGCCGGTAATGCCACCGAGATTATTGATGGCACCTCCGGTGCCGCTGGCAGACCATCCCGGATCCGCGTCGCTGTAGGTCAGGAGGGCCATCAATACGAACAGGCAGGCCGCGCCCACGCCAATAAAGAGCACGTCTCGCAACCTGCGTCGCCCGAACGCCTGCCCCTCTTCTGCCGCTTTGGCTGTTGCCGTTTTGCCCCTA
Source organism: Congregibacter sp. (assembly GCA_042094525.1). Lineage (GTDB taxonomy): Bacteria > Pseudomonadota > Gammaproteobacteria > Pseudomonadales > Halieaceae > Luminiphilus. Next base: position 11,350 of record JBELDB010000027.1, read on the forward strand.
CCCGCCACGATCCTGAAACCACCGCTGGAAACCCCTATGCTAGCACAGCGCCCCCAGCCGCATGACCCGATATAACTCGGAGATTCATGTGCTTATACCCGGTGGCGCCACAAATTTTTGCAAGTCAGCCTCGGTCTTGCTGGTCTCAAGTGGACACCTGCGCTAACCTAACGGAGCAGGCACTGATGCCCTGCCCCGCTGCAGTAAACGGACCAATTTGATGAGCACACCCTCCCACCATCGCCTGATGATTCTCGGATCAGGGCCCGCAGGCTATACCGCTGCGGTGTATGCCGCCCGCGCCAACCTCAAGCCAATAGTCATAACCGGCCTCCAACAGGGAGGCCAATTAACGACAACCACAGAGGTGGAAAATTGGCCCGGAGGCGCCCACGACTTACAGGGGCCGCAACTCATGCAGCAAATGCAAGAGCACGTGGAAAGGCTTGAGGCAAGCGTCGTCTTTGATCACATCGAGGCCGTAGACCTTTCCCAACGCCCGTTCAGGCTAAAAGGTACCAGCGAGTACACCTGCGATGCGCTCATTCTTGCGACGGGCGCCTCGGCACAGTATCTCGGCCTACCCTCTGAGTCGGCATTTATGGGTAAAGGCGTCAGCGCCTGCGCCACCTGTGACGGCTTCTTCTATCGCAATCAGGAGGTCGCCGTGGTCGGCGGCGGTAATACCGCGGTTGAGGAGGCGCTCTACCTCAGCAACCTCTGCTCGAAGGTACACCTCATTCACCGGCGCGATAGTCTGCGTGCTGAGAAGATCCTACAAGATCGACTGATGCGCAGAGTGGATGAAGGTAAAGTCGAGCTGCATTGGCACCGAACCCTAGAAGAGGTATTGGGCGATGAAAGTGGCGTAACCGGCATACAGATTCAATCAACGATGGAGGACTCGAAGCAAGAGCAGGTCGATCTTTCCGGCGTTTTCATTGCCATTGGCCACAAGCCCAATACCGATTTGTTTGCCGGACAACTCGACATGCAAGGCGGCTATCTCACCGTTCACTCCGGTACCGAAGGACACGCGACGCACACCAGTATGGCAGGCGTGTTCGCCGCGGGTGACGTAGCTGATCACATCTATCGACAAGCGATTACGTCCGCCGGCTTCGGATGTATGGCGGCGCTCGACGCAGAAAAGTATCTCGACGGACTTGAGTTGGGCTAGCCTTGCATAACCCCTTTCCGCCGACCTCTAAGGCGCTAGATGAACCAAATGGTTTATTGGCCGTGGGCGGAGACCTCGAGCCGGCCACTCTGCTTTGCGCCTATGCTCAGGGCATCTTCCCCTGGTTCGAGTCGGACCAAGAGATTTTGTGGTGGTCTCCTGATCCCCGTCTCACACTGCAATCCGCGGACATACATGTCAGTCGGTCGCTCAGGAAAGCGGCGCGGCAATGCGGCTGGCGTCTCAGGTATGACAACGCCTTCGGGGCCGTGATGGCGCACTGTGCTGAGGCAGATCGCAACCAGCCCGAGGCTGGCACCTGGATTACTCCTGAAATGCGGGCGGCCTATTGCGAGCTCCATGATCTTGGCGTCGCACACTCCGTAGAGGTGTACGAGGAAGACATTTTGATTGGCGGTTTGTATGGCATTCTGCTCGGGGACATGTTCTTTGGAGAATCCATGTTCTCTCTCAAATCAAACGCCTCGAAAATGGCATTCATGGCTCTGTGCAGGCTCTGCCGGGATCACGGCATTGGTATCATCGATTGCCAGGTACACAACGAGCACCTGGTGTCGCTCGGCGCTCTAACTATGCCCCGTCAAGACTTTGAAAATCATCTGAGGGACGCTATAAAGAAGCCTATGACCGAGGTGCTCGCCAATCCGCTTTGCCTGCTTCCCAAAAAGCCGCTGACGCTTGAAAAGAAGCTCGGTGCCCAGCTCTCCGCCACAGTGGCTGATCTGCTATGACTGCATCTCTGCGAGAGATCAAGGTTTACACGACCTTTCCGCACCGGTGCTCGTATCTTGAGGATGAAGAGGCGACAACATTGTTTGTCGACCCAAGACAAAAGCTTAGTCAAGAGTTGTACACCCAACTCTCACTACTGGGCTTTCGTCGCAGTGGTGATCATGTTTATCGACCGCATTGCGCTCGCTGCAGTGCTTGCATTGCCTCGCGCGTGCGAGTGGCCGAGTTTCAGGCCAGCCGCTCGCTGAAAAGAATCAGTCGCCGCAACGCCGACCTGCGGGTAGAACGGTCGGACTCCATCGCTGATGACGAAGCCTACAACCTGTATCGGTACTATATCGAATCGCGTCATGCCGACGGCGATATGTATCCGCCGGAGCGCGAGCAGTACGAGTCATTCCTGAACGATGGGCTGGGCTGCGCAAATTACTATCGCCTGTATCAGGGAAACCGCTTGGTCGCTGTGACCGTGGCGGATCAAATGCTCGATGGGCTGGCTGCGATATACACGTTTTTTGATCCCGACCAACCGCAGCGCAGTCTCGGCACCGAGGCGATTCTGCTGCAGATTAGGCAGGCGCAGTCCATGGGTTTGCCTTTTGTTTATCTGGGGTACTGGATAGATGGCTGTCGCAAGATGTCTTACAAGTCACGATTCGCGCCCCTCGAGCTATTCGTGGACGGTCATTGGCAACAGCAAAGGACCGAGCAAACCGAGTCGCCTGACGCGACCGCCGTGGTGTCGCTCCTCGACTTGAGCGATCAAGCCTAGAAACGCCTCAGGGAGAAGCGCTTCCCCCGCCCCCCACTTTCCGATAAAGTGCCGCCCACTCAGCGTATGGAGACAAGGCCTGAATGGCGAAAGAAGACCAGATTGAGATGGAGGGGGAAATCATCGATACCCTCCCAAACACCACGTTCCGAGTAAAGCTAGAAAATGGGCACGTGGTCACCGCGCACATCTCGGGCAAGATGCGCAAAAACTACATTCGCATCCTTACCGGCGACAAGGTGCGGGTGGAGCTCACCCCTTACGACCTCAGCAAAGGTCGCATCACCTATCGAGAAAGATAAAAGTCTTCTTCACTGCAGCGCGGCCGCCACGCCGCGTGCGCAGAAATTTTTCTAGGCCTCGACCGGCTCTTCCGCCTCGATCAGCGCCTCAATCACGAGCCCATCCCGCGCATCGTTCACGGTCACGGTTGCGGTGCCGCCCTTTGCCAGTGCGCCAAACAGCACCATATCTGCCAATGGCTTTTTGACGTGCTCCTGAATCACCCGCTCCATGGGGCGCGCGCCCATAGTGGCATCGTAGCCCTTCTCCACTAGCCACAGTCGGGCCTCCTCATCCACCTCAATCACCACCTGACGCTCGTCAAGTTGAGATTGCAGCTCGGTAAGGAACTTATCCGCGACCGTCAGGATGACGTCCTCCCCTAATGGGCCAAAGGGCACGATGGCGTCGAGCCGGTTCCGGAATTCAGGCGTGAATGTTCGATTGATCGCTTCAATCGAATCCGTGGAGTGATCCTGCATGGAGAAGCCGATCGAACGGCGGCTGACATTTTCGGCCCCAGCGTTGGTCGTCATCACCAGAATCACATTGCGGAAGTCGGTTTTACGGCCATTGTTGTCGGTCAGGGTTCCGTGGTCCATGACCTGCAAGAGCAGGTTAAAGACCTCTGGATGCGCCTTTTCGATCTCGTCCAGCAACACCACTGAATGCGGGTGTTTGGTAACAGAGTCGGTGAGCAACCCCCCTTGGTCAAAGCCCACGTAACCCGGCGGCGCGCCAATCAGGCGTGACACCGTGTGACGCTCCATATACTCGGACATGTCAAAGCGCAGCAGTTCCACTCCCATTTGCAGAGCGAGTTGCCGGGTGAGCTCAGTTTTACCTACGCCCGTCGGCCCCGCTAGCAGGAAGGATCCTATCGGTTTCTGTCCGCCTCGCAGCCCAGCCCTAGCTAGCTTCATGGCCCCGACCATCTGCGACACGGCAGCATCCTGCCCAAACACCGTCATCTTAAGGTTGCCCTCAAGCTTGCCCAGCAGCTCCTTGTCGTCGCTGCTGACAGTCTTCGGAGGAATCCGCGCGATTTTCGCCACTACGGCCTCGATATCACTGGGCCCAAGCACCTTCTTGCGTTTGCTAGGTGACTGCAGTTGCTGAAAGGCGCCCGCCTCGTCAATAACGTCAATCGCCTTATCCGGCAGGAACCGGTCAGTGATGTAACGCGCCGCCATTTCAGACGCCACCCGCAACGCTTTGTCGGTGTAGCGCAGCTTGTGGTGAGCTTCAAATCGTGACTTCAGCCCTTTCAGAATCTTGTAAGCGTCCTCCACCGAGGGCTCCAGCACGTCCACTTTCTGGAAGCGCCGGCTCAGCGCCTTGTCCTTGTCGAAAATCCCGCGGTACTCAGCGTAGGTTGTGGAGCCGACGCAGCGCATTTTCCCTGATGCCAGCAGCGGCTTGAGCAAATTACTGGCATCCATCACGCCGCCTGATGCAGCTCCCGCACCAATGATCGTATGAATTTCATCAATAAAAAGAATGGCGTGATCGTTCTCGCTTAGGTTTGCAAGCAGACCCTTGAGTCGCTTCTCAAAGTCACCGCGGTACTTCGTGCCCGCCAACAACGCACCCAAATCCAAAGAGTAAACTACCGCCTCTTTGAGCGTCTCGGGCACCTCGCCATCGACAATCATCTTGGCGAGGCCTTCGGCTATTGCCGTTTTGCCGACACCCGATTCGCCAACCAGGAGCGGGTTGTTCTTGCGCCGACGCGCGAGGATCTGTGCGACACGCTCTACCTCGGTCAGACGCCCGATGAGCGGATCGATATTGCCGGCCTCGGCCTCAGCGTTAAGATTAGTCGCGTAAGCATCGAGTGGTCGCTTTTCCGTCCCCTCATGATCTTCTTCAGGATCAGTCAGCGAATCGGCACCATCGGCCGCTTCCTCGCCGTCCTTTCCGATGCCATGGGTAATGAAATTCACCACATCGAGGCGGGAGACGTTCTGTGACTTCAAGAAGTAGACCGCTTGCGATTCCTGCTCCGAGAAGATGGCAACCAGTAGGTTGGCGCCCGTGACTTCCTGCTGCCCCGAGCTCTGAACGTGAAAAACAGCTCTCTGCAGCACTCGCTGAAAGCCCAGCGTTGGCTGCGTGTCACGCCCGTCATCTGAATCCGACAGTAACGGTGTGGTTGAGTCAATAAACTCGGTTAATTCTCCACGAAGATCATCGAGGTCTACCTGGCATGCCTCCAGCACAGCCACAGCGGCGGAGTCGTCAAGTAACGCGAGCAGCAGATGCTCAACCGTAATGAACTCGTGGCGCCTCGCGCGCGCGGTGCGAAACGTTTCGTTGAGCGTGTTCTCGAGCTCTTTGCTCAGCATGCAATCAGTCCCCTTCGTCGTCGCTTGACGGTTCCACTTCACACAGTAGCGGATGTCCACCATCGCGGGCACACTGGTTCACCTGCGATGCCTTTGTTTCGGCAATATCCTGAGGATATATTCCACATACGCCCTTACCCTGTGTATGGACCGCCAACATCACCTGAGTGGCCTTTTCCCGGCCCATACCAAAAAACTGCTCCAAGACCTGCACCACAAACTCCATCGGAGTGTAGTCATCGTTTAAGAGGACGACCCGGAAGAGCGGCGGTTTCTTGAGCTGCGGTTTCGCGGGCGCAACAGCCAGATCACCATCATCGTGATCCTCTTTGTCAGAAGCGGTACCACACAGGGGGGCTAAAACGGTGTCGCGAACTAGTTCGTGCATAGCGTCAGTATAGTGCAACGGGGGAATTTTGGAGCTTTCAGACCTGAGTTTCTGTCGCTTTTTCACTGACGCTCAGCAGAGCCGAAGCGGCGGCGCGACAAGGCCACAGTTTTACAGGCAAAGAAAAGCCCGCGCGAGGCGGGCTCTCGGACGCAAGCCCACCTTACATGTGGGAAACAACGGCTTCGCCGAAGGCTGAACAGGAAACCAATTGCGCCCCTTCCATCAACCGTTCGAAGTCATAGGTGACGGTTTTGGCTTGAATG
>JBELDB010000028.1:0-17149 GCA_042094525.1 Congregibacter sp.
CACGACTTCGAAGATGCGCTGAGTTGGAGTCACAACGCCGTAGAGGGCAAGCTGGAGTACACATCTCTATTGTATTTGCCACAGCGCGCGCCCTTTGATCTCTGGCAACGAGAGGGGGCCCGAGGCTTAAAGCTCTATGTGCAGCGTACCTTCATCATGGACGAGGCCGAGCAGTTCCTGCCGATGTACCTGCGTTTTGTGAAGGGCGTGTTGGATTCCAGTGACCTGCCGCTTAACGTCTCGAGAGAGCTTTTGCAGCAGAACCAGAACGTGGATGCCATTCGTAGTGCGTTGACCAAGCGGGTGCTGGACATGCTGTCAAAGATGGCAAACAAGCAGCCCGATGACTACATTCGATTCTGGGACACATTTGGTGCTGTGTTGAAAGAGGGCCCAGCAGAGGACTTCAGCAATCGCGAAAAAATCGCTGATTTGCTTCGCTTCGCTACGACCCGTGACGACGAGGCCTCACAGCGTGTGTCGTTGAAGCAATACGTTGAAGCGATGAAAGATGACCAGCAGTCCATCTATTACGTCGTGGCGGAGAACCATGCCACCGCCAAGAACAGCCCGCATATCGAAGCGCTCCGCAAGCAGGGGGTTGAGGTTCTGTTGTTGTCTGACCGTGTTGACGAGTGGCTAATGAGTCACCTGGCCGAATACGACGGCAAGTCGCTGCGGGATTGTGCAAAGGGAGAGTGGGACGACAACGCTGATGACGAAGACGCCAAGAAGGCGCTTGAGGCAGCAGAAAAAGCAAGCGAATCCCTGATCGAGCGGATGCAGGGCGTGTTGTCCGATCAGGTGGCCGGTATTCGACCAACGGCTCGGCTCACCTCGTCACCTGTTTGCTTGACTGTCGCTGAGCACGAAATGGGTGCTCAAATGCGGCGCATCATGGAGGCGGCGGGACAGGAAATGCCTGAAACCAAGCCTACGATGGAGATCAATGTCGATCACCCCCTTTTGCAGCGGTTGGATCAGGAGTCGGATGAGGAGCGCTTTGCTGATCTCTCCCAGATTCTGTTCGATCAGGCGTTGCTGGCCGAGGGGTCCGTGCTTGATGATCCGGCGACCTATGTTGCGCGCCTCAATAAGCTGTTGGTGGAAATGAGTAGCCCCTGAGGTGCGACTGACTCTATGGCGTCACGGTGAAGCGGGTTCGGCTGCGACAGACGACGCACGGTCGTTGACGGCTCGCGGGCGAGAGGAGTTGATTGTGATGGCGCGCGATTATGTGGGCTGGATGAGCGCCTTGCCGCCAGAGCCTCTATCGCTACTGCTGTACAGCCCTTACCGACGGACAGTCGAGACAGCGGCGTTACTAGGCGGTGTTTTACATCCGGGTAGTGAGCACGAAGATCCTTTGCTCGCGCCGGGTGCCTATCCAGATGCTTTTTCAGAGCAAGATTATGCTGGGCATGACCACATTGTCATGGTGTCACATCAGCCCTTTGTGTCGCAGGCGATCGCCTTGTGGACCGACGACATGACGCTGGCACCTCTGGCGCCAGGCGGATACTCGTCGTTAGAAGTGACTTGCCTTGCCCGGGGTGGCGCATCAGTGCTGCGCCACTGTCCGGACCCTCGACAGCGTATGGGCGGTAATCAGATATGACCGAGGGTCGCGCGTTCTCGGTGACGGCCGATGGTCTCAGTTATGCAGGGCTTGAGTGGGGCAACCCCGAGGGTTATCCCATTGTTGCGTTGCATGGCTGGCTCGACAATGCGCTGTCCTTCTCAGTCATGGCGCCCTTTCTGAGCAAGTACCGACTCATTGCAGTTGACCTGTCTGGGCAGGGTCTGAGCGATCATCGCTCGGCGGATGCGACGTACCACATCTGGGATGATGTGCCGCAGCTGCTCTCGGTCCTCTCAACGCTGGGGCTCAATGAGCTGGCGGTGCTGGGTCACAGCCGAGGCGCGGCGATAGCGGTCCTTTTGGCGACAGCGCTGGAAGACCGATGCTCCCGGCTGGTGTTGTTGGACGGTATGCTGCCGCGCTCCACGCATGATGAGCTAGCTGCGGAGCAGTTTTTGCGGTCTCAGCGCGATCATATCGCGCTTGCAAATCATCAGCCGCGCACTTTTGAAGATATCGAAGGATTCGTCAGCGCGAGAGTGCGACTGGGTTTTTCAGAGAGTAGCGCCCGATTGTTGGCGCCCAGGGCGCTTCGAGAAACTACAGAAGGCTGGTCATTGGTGCATGACCCCCGGCTTAACCACGCCTCTGCCGTCAAGTTAAGTCCCGGTATGTGCGCCGCGTTTTATGCGGCCATGACAACCCCCTCCTTAGCGCTGGTCGCAGAGCGGGGACTGAACGAAAGAGGGGGCTTCGAAGCGTCCTTGGCGGCGGTCTCGGAGATGCCGAATTGGCGTATTGAGACTGTGCCCGGATCCCATCACACTCACATGGAGGAGGGCGCTCGGCATATCGCCGAGCACGTTGCTGCCTTTATCCCTGAGTAATGCGTTAGCTCAGAAACTCTGCGCGTGATGCTGGGTCGGATTTGAAGACGCCGCCCAGAGACGTGGTACGAGTACTGCTATTCCCATCCTTCACGCCCCGAGCTTTGACGCAGTAGTGGACGGCTGAAATAGTGACCGCTACATCCTCAGTACCGAGTAGCGTTTGCATCGCGACGAGGACTTGCTGCGTGAGACGTTCCTGAACTTGGGGGCGCTGTGAAAAAAATCGTACGAGTCGATTAATTTTACTCAGGCCGATCACTTTTTCTTTCGGTATGTAGGCTACCTTGGCAGACCCGTCGATAGTTATAAAGTGATGCTCACAGGTGCTGGTCAGGTCGATATCCTCGACGCAGACCATTTCCTCGACCTTCATTTTGTTTTTGATCACGGTGATCTTGGGAAACTGGGAATAGTCGAGCCCGCTAAAGACTTCGTCCACGTACATTTTGGCAATCCGGTGAGGCGTTTCCTCAAGACTGTCGTCTTTTAGGTCCAGTCCCAGCGCCTGCATGATGTCTCCAAACGCGTCACGAATGACGTCATATCGCTGGTCGCGAGACAAATCATTGGTTGTCATCGGCGTTTCCAGGCCGCGATCCAGCAGTGCGCCTCTGACTGCGATGGCTTCCTGAGTCAGCGAACCCGGGAGGGTTGTTGGGATCTGGGGTGCTACCGGTTGTATTGCCATGTCTACCTCTGCCCAATAATTTGGTTGTCTTTGGTACTGCCAGCATGCTGCTTTAGATTTCAGCGACAAGCGGGTCAGATGATCCAGAACAATCTTGTCTTCGCCCAATACGATGCTCGCTATGGGCGAAGAGGTTCCTGTGGCATCATCAGTTTTCTGCCGAATACCTGCCAAGGTGCCGACTTGTCTGACTTTTTCAGGTCCGGTCACAAACCCCGGCGGCCGCTACGTCAACTGATTAGACTATCATGACGTGTCTAAAATAATAGACATATCGTATGCAGACTTTCCGGACAAAACTGAGTCAGGTTGAATCCGCTCTTGAAAAAGCGGGGGTTTACTGTGGCCATGGCTACGCGTCTGCGGCGGATGAGGCAGTGGCGCTTGTATTGGGGGCAGCCGATCTCGTGCCCGAGCAGCCGGCATCTCTGTTGGACCAGCCTTTTCCCGATGACGCCGAGGCGCAGTTGGCGGAGTTGTTGGATCGGCGATGTGAACAACGGCTACCTGTGGCCTATTGTTTGCAAGAGGCCTATCTGGCTGGCCTACGGTTTATCTCCGATGCCAGGGCGCTGGTGCCGCGGTCTCCCGTGTCTCATGCAGTCGCTGAGTGCTTGTCGCCCTGGTGGCCCGCACACAGAGCCCCTGCCTTAGTTGTGGATGTGTGCTGCGGCGGCGGGAGTCTGGGTCTGGTCGCCGCTGCGGCATTCCCCGGCGCCACGGTGCTGCTTTCAGATCTCGATCATCAGGCGCTGTCACTCGCGACTGAAAACATCATTCTTCACGAGCAATCAGAACGGGTTCGTGCCGTGCGGGCTGATCTCACGAGTGCGATTCGTAGCGGCTGCGTCGATATTCTCCTGGCGAACCCTCCCTACGTGTCGCGCGCCGAGATAACTGAGTTGCCACCTGAGTACAGCCACGAGCCCAGAATGGCCCTAGAGGCCGACGCCGAAGGAACTGAATTGGCGGTCCGTTTGCTCCATGAGGCGATGAGGGTGCTGGCGCCTGATGGACTGATGTTGCTAGAGGTGGGTGAGACGTGGATGAAACTCGAGGATCGTCTACCGAAAGTGCCTTTTCTGTGGCTCGAACTGCCACAGGGAGGGTCGGGTGTTGCAGCCATCAGTGCGCAGGAATTACGGGACTGGGACGCCGCCGGCATCCTATAATTAAGGCCGGAGGCACAGATGTCTGGAAATACCTTTGGCAAATTATTCTCGGTGACGACCTTTGGCGAGAGTCATGGGGTTGCGCTGGGCTGCATCATTGACGGGTGCCCACCGGGTCTGGAGCTGTCCTCAGCGGATCTGCAGCACGACCTGAACCGGCGCAAACCCGGTCAATCCCGGTATACCACCCAGCGGAAAGAAGACGACGAGGTGGAGATCCTGTCGGGGGTTTTCGAGGGCGTTACCACTGGCACCCCAATCGGCCTGATGGTGCGCAATCAGGATCAAAAGTCAAAAGATTACAGTAAAATCAAAGACCTATACCGTCCAGCTCACGCGGACTATGCCTATGATCGCAAGTACGGTGTTCGCGATTACCGTGGCGGCGGACGCTCTTCAGCGCGCGAGACCACAATGCGGGTAGCAGCCGGTGCGGTGGCCAAGAAATGGCTAGCAGCGCGCTACGGTGTGCAAATCAGAGGTTATCTGAGCCAGTTAGGGCCATTGTGTGCCAGTGCGCATGACTGGGATTTAGTCGAGCAGAATCCTTTCTTCTGTGGCGATGCCGCGTTGGTGCCTCAATTGGAGGCCTATATGCAGGACCTCATCAAGCAGGGTGACTCGGTGGGTGCTCGCATCAATGTTGAGGCTGAGGGTGTCCCCGCTGGCTGGGGAGAGCCCGTTTTCGATCGCCTTGACGCCGATATTGCTCACGCGATGATGGGCATCAACGCGGTCAAAGGCGTGGAGATCGGCGACGGTTTTGCCTCGGTCGCTCAGCTGGGCAGTGAGCACCGAGACCTCATCAGCCCGGAGGGATTTTTGAGCAATCACTCCGGCGGGACACTGGGTGGTATCAGCTCGGGTCAGGCACTGCGGGTCAGTCTTGCGCTCAAGCCCACGTCTAGTATTCGGATTCCCGGAGAGACAGTGGATACCGCAGGTGAGCAAGCAGAAGTGGTCACCACTGGCCGCCACGACCCCTGTGTGGGTATTCGTGCAACCCCGATTGCCGAGGCGATGCTCGCATTGGTGCTCATCGACCATGCGTTGCGTCATCGCGGACAAAATGCCGATGTCGCGCATGCGACTGCGCCTGTGCCGGGTAATCCCACTAACGGATGAAAGGTCGGCAACGCACGCGGACGGTATTGCTGGCCCTTGCCGCATCGATTGCGCTGTTCTGGGGTGCGGTTGACATTGTGGGCGTGCCTGTCGAGCGTCTGGCAGGGCAGTTGGTATGGGTCACGCTGGGTGTATTGGTAGTGGTAGCGGCTTCTGCACTGGCTGGCTGGGGACTCTCAAAGAGACGGCGCGCGAGCCGGCACTCAGCGGACCGATAGCCGACGCTTTCTGGCAAGCAGATGTCTGTGATGCACGCCACCGTCAGGGTGACTCATCGTATGCCGCGACAACACCGTATAGTGCCTACGCGATGAAATTGCTTGACGGTCCGGGGCGGCGGCTCGCGGGAACGGTCTACATGAATAAGGAGAAAGCTATGTTTAATTTACGACAACTCGCAGCAGGCATGCTGTTGTTTTTTGCGATGGGTGCGCAAGCCGACCTCAATTGGGAGGTCGCCTTATCGGGTGAGCATCGAACCGAAGCTAATCGCGCTCGTGACGCCTATCGTCACCCTCGGGAAACCTTGTCGTTCTTTGGTATCGCGCCCGGCATGACCGTGCTGGAACTCTCGCCTGGGGGAGGCTGGTATACCGAAGTGTTGGCGCCCCTGATGGACGGTAACGGCACCCTGATCGCCGCGCACTCCAGTCCCAACGGCGGTAGCTATGCTCGCCGTTCGTTGGGTGGGTTTCTGAAGAAGCTCGGGGAGAATGCTGATGTGTACGGATCGGTCGAAGTGTCCACGTTGCAGCCACCCGGCGCCGTGTCGCCAGCGGAGCCCGGATCGGTTGATTTGGCAATGGCTTTTCGCAATGTGCATTCTTGGCTGCGCGCTGATCAGGCCGAGATAATGTTTTCGGTGATTGCTGAGACTTTGAAGCCCGGTGGGGTGCTCGGGATCGTTCAGCATCGAGGTGATGCGGGTCTTTCTCTGGAGCAGATGAAAAACTCTGCTTACGTGAGTGAAGAAAAGGTTATTGAACTCGCACAGCTGGCGGGGCTGGAGCTGGATGCGCGCAGTGAGATTAACGCCAACCCTAAAGACACCAAAGATCATCCGCGAGGCGTCTGGACGCTGCCACCCAGCCTGGCTGCGGGAGACACCGACCGGGAGCGCTACCTCGCCATTGGCGAGAGTGATCGCATGACGCTGCGTTTCGTGAAGCCTGCTGAGTGAACCAATGGCGGAGACGGAGCCGCAGGAATCGATCGATGCCATTGGCTTGAAGTGCCCTGAGCCGGTGATGTTGCTGCATGCGGCGATGAGGCGGCTCACGCCCGGTCAGGAGCTCACGCTTCGCGCCACCGACCCCTCGACCGAGCGGGATGTGCCCAACTTTTGCGAGTTTCTAGGGCACGCTCTGCTCATTGCGCGTCGCGAGGGAGACGAGTTTTTGTACCGCATTCGCAAGGCAGAGAGTTGATCGGCTTCCCAGATGCTGCCTAGCGAGCAACTTGATGCGTTTCAATTAATAAGACTGTTTAACAGTGTTTTTGGTGTGAGCGACAAGACTGAGCTGATCGGCGGTGCAGCCGAGCCCTACTATGTGCCAGGCACGCCCCATCGTATTTATTTTCGCGCCGATTATGTCCGCAGCGCGCTCCATGAAATCGCACATTGGTGTGTCGCGGGCGAGCGCCGTAGGCGCCTTCGAGACTACGGTTACTGGTACAGCCCTGACGGCCGTGATGTTATTCAGCAGCATGCTTTTTTCACGGTTGAGGCTCGACCCCAGGCGATTGAGCGGTGCTTCTGCGAGGCTATCGGTGTGTCGTTTTCTCCGAGTATCGATAACGTCGACGTCGAGATTGAGCCGCAGCAGCTCCGGCATTTCGAAGCGCGCCTCGATGACTGGTACAGCCGGTTTCAGTCCACGGGCTTGCCTTCCCGCGCCGCTCGGTTTGTCAGCGCGTTGAGGGCAATCGATCAGGCGGCACAGGTGCCGGTCATTGCGGCATGACCGTCGTGCCTCAGCAGTTGAAATGGGTGGTCGATGATGTGATCCCGCATACACCTGCGTTGCAGGCACTGATGGGCGATGTGACCACTTTGGCAGGGCGAGACATTACGGCTTCTGCCATTGCAGATGCTGATATTTTATTGGTGCGCTCGATCACGCCGGTGAACGAGCAGCTGCTTGTCGAGAGCAGGGTGCGGTTCGTTGGAACAGCGACCGCGGGTGTCGATCATTTTGATATTGAGGCAATCGAGCGTCTGGGTATTGCCTGGTCAGCGGCGCCAGGCTCAAACGCGGTGTCGGTGGTGGAGTACGTTTTATGCGCACTGGCAACTTCCGGGTGGCTCGAGCCGGTGCTCGCAGGTTTGCCGGTTGGATTAGTGGGTCTGGGTCAGGTCGGAGAGCGGTTGGCCCGCCGACTGAGCAGTTTGGGGTGTCAGGTGCTGGCCTGTGATCCGCTTCGGAGAGACTGGCCGGTCGATGTCCGGCGGGCGGAGTTGGACGAAGTACTCCGCCAGCCCGTTATCTCCCTTCATGCGAATCTGCATGAGGAGGGCGCTCATGCTTCGAGAGGTATGTTGAATGCCGACCGAGCAGAGCAGATGGTGATAGCACTGTCAGAGCGTGCCGAGGGGGGATTGTTTATCAATGCGGGCCGCGGAGACTTGATGACTATCGAAGCGCTGAGCCGGCTAGTGGATAGCCCCTGGACAGTCATATTGGATACCTGGCCCGGGGAACCCGCCCTGAGTTCCGATTTATTGTCCCGCTGTGACTGGGTCTCACCGCATATTGCAGGGCATTCGATGCAGGCGAGAGAGAACGGCAGTGACCTACTGGCCGAGTCGATAGCCAGATGGGCAGGCGTCGTGGCGCCGGCGCGTTCAGAGCAATTTGGCAAGGAGTTGGCTATCGGCGATTTGGGGGTCTTGAGCGCTGAGCAAGGCCCTGTGGATGATGATGCCGGCTCATGGATGAGACAGTTTTTGGTTCAAAACAGTATCTTGCCGCGAGAGGACGCGCGCTTGCGAGCGGCTGGTAGCGCCGGTCTCACTTCGGTCGAGTTTGATCACTTACGCAAGACATATCAGCAACCTGCCGAGTGGACTGGGCAGACGGTTACACTCAGTGGTGGCGATAGTGGTTTTTGGGTCGCGGCAGAGCGATTAGGTTTGACGGTAGCGTCTGAGGAAGGGAGTGACCATGTCTGAAAAAGACAAAGATGAGGCAGCATGGCGGGAGCAGTTGAGCGCAGAGGAATATTACGTATTGCGTGAGAAGGGTACCGAGCGAGCCTTCACCGGCGAGTACTGGAACGTTTGGGAGAATGGCGCTTATCACTGCCGGGGCTGCGGCGAGCTACTTTTTCAATCTGATACCAAGTTCGATGCTGGCTGCGGGTGGCCGAGCTTTGACCAGCCCGCAGCGGAAGGTGTGGTGGATGAGGCGTCGGACACCAGTCATGGCATGACCAGAACCGAGGTGCTTTGCCATAAGTGTGGAGGCCACCTCGGCCATGTGTTTCCGGACGGCCCCACTGAGACTGGTCAGAGGTACTGCATCAACAGTCTCTCCATCAAGCTCAAGGAGGATGACGGCTCGCTATAGCGTGGCTGACTTGAGAGAGGGAGAAAAATGGAGCGGGAAACGAGGTTCGAACTCGCGACCTCAACCTTGGCAAGGTTGCGCTCTACCAACTGAGCTATTCCCGCAGAAGTGGCGTCCCCTAGGGGGTTCGAACCCCTGTTCCCGCCGTGAAAGGGCGGTGTCCTAGGCCACTAGACGAAGGGGACAGTGATCTGAACAACAGAAGGCGCGCATGTTAGTTAGACCCCGATGGCGCGTCAAGAGCGAATTTCTGTTCCTTCTGCAGCAGGCCGCGATTAGTTACACTATCGCGCTCTCGCAGTAATGCCCCCCGGGAAAAGATTTAATGTCGTATGCGCTGGAAATTGAAGGCTTGGAGAAAGTCTACGCCAATGGCCTGCAAGCGCTGAAAGGCATTGATTTACGGGTCGCGCAAGGAGACTTCTTCGCGCTTCTTGGGCCCAATGGTGCGGGTAAGTCCACCACCATTGGCGTGATTTGCTCGTTGGTAAACAAAACAGCAGGCACTGTGCGCGTGAATGGTGTTGATATCGACGAGGATTTTCCTCGAGCCAAGCGTCATCTTGGCGTTGTGCCGCAAGAATTCAATTTCAATGTCTTCGAGAGCGTTGAAGATATCCTCATTCATCAGGCGGGCTATTACGGAATCCCCCTGAAAATCGCCCTCGAGCGAATCGATACCTACCTGGCGAAACTGGGGCTGACCGATAAGCGCCACACCCGAGCAAGAATGCTTTCCGGTGGCATGAAACGTCGATTGATGATCGCGCGCGCACTGATACATGAGCCAAGTGTATTGATCCTTGACGAGCCCACCGCAGGCGTCGACATCGAAATGCGCCGATCGATGTATGACTTTTTGCGCGAGATCAATGCGGCGGGCACGACCATTATTCTGACCACGCATTATCTGGAGGAGGCCGAGAGTCTCTGTCGCAATATTGCGATCATCAATCACGGCGAGATCGTGACGAATACCTCGATGAAGAACTTGCTACGGGAACTGCGCCGCGAAACCTTTATTCTTGATTCGCGCCAAGCGTTACCGGAAACGCTCGCCGTCGACGGCTTTCAGCTAACTCGCGTCGATGATTTTTCCCTAGAGGCACAGATTGAGCAGGGGCAGGACCTTGCGGAATTGATGTCGCAACTCCATGGTCAGGGCGTCAGTATTCTTAGCATGCGCAACCGAGAGAACCGTCTTGAGCAGATGTTCGTCTCGCTTCTGGAGCAGGCGTCGTGAGCCGCTACGAGCAGTGGGTGGCGCTGCTGACGCTGATGCGCAAAGAGATTCGGCGCTACACCCGAATCTGGTCCCAAACTCTGTTGCCGTCGGCTATCACCATGTCTCTCTATTTTTTGATCTTTGGCAGCCTGATCGGGTCAAGAATAGGAGAGATGGGCGGTGTCAGTTATATGGAGTTCGTGGTACCTGGTTTGATCATGATGGCAATCGTGACCAACTCCTATGCCAACGTGGTGTCGTCTTTCTTTGGTTCGAAGTTCAATAACAGCATTGAAGAACTGCTGGTGTCACCCACCCCCAATCACATCATTCTGTGGGGGTTCGTATCGGGCGGGGTGAGCCGGGGCATGCTGGTCGCAGTCATCGTCACCATTGTCGCTTCTTTGTTTGTTGACCTAAATATCCACAGCTATTTTGTCGTTGTTACCGTGGTGGCGCTGACTTCTATTCTTTTTTCTCTGTGTGGTCTCATCAATGCGGTTTTTGCCAATACTTTTGACGACATCAATATTGTTCCCACTTTTGTTCTGACGCCGCTGACCTATCTAGGTGGCGTTTTCTATTCGTTGGAGCTGCTGCCCGATTTTTGGGCCACGGTGTCACAAGCCAATCCGCTGGTGTATGTCGTGAATGCATTTCGCTTCGGTGTTTTGGGTGTGAGCGATGTCAGCGTGGGCTTTGCCTTCACCATGATCGGTGCGTTCACGCTGGTTGCCTACCTCTATGCAGCGCACCTGCTCAGAACCGGCAAGCGCCTGAGAACCTGACGCAAATGGCCGGAGTACTGGGTCAAACAGTTGCAGCGCCCGACCGCTATGCGCCGGAGGTGCTAGAACCAATCCGTCGGCCGGATCGGCCCTCGATCACCTGCTTTGGTTGGGACGTTTGGCACGCTTACGAATTGTCGTGGTGTGTGGGTGATGACGTCTGTCACTGGGTGGGCTGGTTGGCGATCCCCTTTGATTCCCAGGCAACTGTGGAATCCAAATCACTAAAGTTGTATTTAAATTCGCTCAATAACCATCGGTTTGGCAGCCACAACGAGGCGGTGGAGGCGATCTGTGCCGATATTTCAGCCTGCATTGGGGCCACAGTCTCGCTCGAGTGCCTGCCAGTCGAGGCGTTGTCAGGTATTACACAGGAGCTTGACGGTGTGAATCTGCCCGCTTGCGTGGCGCCTACCGGGGTTGAGACAATCAGCGCCGATTCATTGACACACTCACCAGGGAAGGGGAATGTCGTGTCTGAGCATCTTGTAAGTCATGGTTTACGATCTTTATGCCCGGTGACCGCGCAGCCGGACTGGGGCAGTCTCTCGATCCGTTATAGCGGTGAGGCGATTGATCATGAGGGCGTGTCGACCTACCTAAGCAGCTATCGCTCGCATCAAGGCTTCCACGAGCAGTGCGTGGATCAAATCTTTACAGACCTTTTATGCCTTGAGCCCGACTCGCTGCAGGTGGTGGGTTTTTATCAACGCAGAGGCGGTATTGATATTACCCCTTGGCGCAGTACTGAGCCGCTCGCTGTGAATCCCCAGCGTCTGGGAAGACAGTAGCTCTCATGCCCTCCAAGCGATTTGGACTCGGCGCCGTGTTAGGCGCGGCGCTCTGCGTGTGCACGGTCTTGCCTTCCGAGCCTTCCCGGAGCGCCCCGGGCCTGACGGAGATTGAGCTTAAAGCCGTATTCCTGCTCAGGCTGCCGCAGTTTGTTAGCTGGCCTGATCAACAACCTGCCGCTCATTTTTGCGTAGATCCCGCTTCCGAGGTGTCTACCTTGTTGTCGGAAATGGTGGCATCGGAGCCCAGAGGTCGAACGGTGCGTGCCCTTGAGGTCGGCGATACAACGGGGTGTGACGTGATCTATGGCGACCCCGCACTGATGGTGCACAGCGATTCGATCGCGCTCCGGGTGAGCGACCAGCCCGGCTTCGCGCAACAGGGTGGCATGGTGGAGCTCAAGCGCCGTGGCGCCCGGATGGGGCTGGTCGTCAATCTGGGTGCGCTTAAGTCCGCGGGTCTTCGAGCGAGTAGCAAGCTGCTGCAGCTTTCCGAGGTGTTGGGAGGTGACGACGGTGATTAAATCGGGCCGCGCAACCTCCATTCATCGACATCTGGCGGGCGTGGGTGCCTTTACCACCGGCGTGGTGGGCGGATTATTCTTGCTGGTGCTGGTCGGTGTCTCCCTCGAAACCTCTCGAGCCCAAGTGCTGGAGCGGAGTTCTGCCCTCGGTAGTGTGTTGGCCTCCAATCTCACCGCTTCGATCGTGTTCCAGGACCCTGGCACGGCTGCCGAGCTATTGAATGGCCTTCGAACGGTGGAAGATGTGATTGAGGCGCAAATTATCCTGCCTGAGGGTGAGGTGTTTGTGGCCTATCGACGTTCCCTTCTCGACGATCAGTCCAGCGTTGAGGGCCTTTCGTCTGAATCGTTGCGCGTGCCGGTGTTGCTCGATCAGGAGCAGATTGCTGCGCTAGAGATCCGTGTCGATCTGTGGCCGGTGTATCAGCAACAGGTTTGGATTTCGGGGATTGCGTTTGTGCTCTGGCTACTCGGCATGGTGGCTGCCTACGTGCTTTCGCGGGTGTTCAACGCTCGGATTACTGAACCCCTTTCTGATCTTGCCGACATGATGTCAGAGGTCACCGATCGCGAAGATTACGGTCAGCGGTTTTCTTACGGCGTGAACAACGAGCTCGGTTCTGTGGTGGATGCTTTCAACGAGATGTTGGCGCGAATCGGTGATCGCGAGCAGCGGTTGCGCAAGATGATCCTGGAGCTTGAGGAGGCGCGCGATCAGGCGGAGTCTGCGGCGCGATCCAAGTCCAGCTTCTTGGCAAATATGTCTCATGAGATTCGTACACCCATGAATGGCGTCATGGGAATGATCGCGTTGCTGAAACAGGGTGATTTAACGGAGCGGCAGCGCGCGTACTTTGAAACGATTGAGCGTTCGGCCGACGCGCTGCTGCTGATCATCGACGATATTCTCGATTTCACGAAAATCGAGGCTGGTCGCCTCAAATTAGGGCGGTCAGCCTTCAGTGTGAGGGAGAGCCTAGGCTCGATTCAGGCGCTGTTCTCAGAGCCCGCGTCGCAAAAAGGTCTGGCGCTCAGCTTTACGATTGATCCCGCAGTGCCTGAGGTCGTGGTCGGTGACCCCGGTCGAATCCGACAAATACTGTTAAACCTGATCGGCAACGCGGTGAAGTTTACTGATGAGGGCAGCATTAAGGTCACGGCCGGGCTCATCGAAATAGACAAAGGCGAGCAGCTTCGGTTTACAGTGACGGACACCGGTCCGGGCATTCAGCCAGAAGATCAGACGCGTATTTTCGGCGAGTTTTATCAGGCAGATGTCAGCCTCACTCGCGCACACGGGGGTACGGGGTTGGGACTCGCCATTACCGATCAGCTTGTTCGCCTGATGGGAGGCCGGGTGGGGTTTGAGTCCGAGACTGGGAAGGGGAGCCTTTTCTGGGTCGAATTGCCCCTGGTCTTGCCGGGTGACGATACCGTTGCGGGCCTCCGAGACAATGTGGCCGCGAGTATCTCCCATGATAAGGAGTCAGCGCGCCTAGAGCGACTGACGAACCCGACTGCGTCTGCGTCGGCGCCGACCGCGGGAGCCACTGAGTATCCGCTACCCGTCACCTACGACCTTAGGGTGTTGGTGGCTGAGGACTCGGAGGTCAATCAATTCATTATTCGTGAGCTGTTGGCCAAGTGGGGGATTGAGATCGCGGTTGCGGCTAATGGTCTCGAGGCCGTTAAGGCGTTTAGAGAGCAGGAGTTTGATCTTATTCTGATGGATATTCAGATGCCCGAAATGGACGGATTGGAGGCGACGCGTCAGATTCGTGCTGTTCAGGCGGGCGAGGATTTACACAGAGACTGCGAGATCGTCGGACTGTCGGCGCATGCCATGAGCGGGGATCGAGAGCGCTATATGGCTGAGGGCATGATCGAATATCTGACCAAGCCAATCAGAACGGAAGAATTGAGAGAAGTGCTGGATGCTTGCCTTGAAACAAAGCAAGGGGGCTCCTGAAAGTGAATACGTGGGGTGTCGTATGAGAGGAAGAAGGGTGAGCGGGTTGTCGTTTTTCAGGGCGGTGTTGGCCGTTGGTTGTGCAGGGGGGGTTCAGGTGAGTGCTTGGGCCCAGACTGTGCCTAGCGACCTGCTAGACCTTTCGATCGAGGAGTTGTTTGACGCCAACGTGGTTAGTGAGGTGGAGCGAGAGTCGACGCGAAGTCGTTGGCATCTCTCGTATACCTATGCGATCTCTGAGTATGACGAGTATTACCTGGGCACTCACAGTGTCTCCTATGATGAGGTTCTGTTCACGCCTGGCATCGACACCCGGACCGAAAATAATTACCCCGTGGTGCCCACCGAAATTTCTCAGGAGGTACACGCGATTCGGGTTGCCTACGATTTAACGCAGGCAACGACACTGCGTGCGCAGCTACCCTTCGTCATGCAAAGCACGGATCACATCTCGATTACCCCGGGTTATGACGCATTCAATATTAGCTCCGAGGGTATCGGTGATATTGCTTTAGTCGTGGACTCTACCGTCAGTCAGTCGCTCAATAGCCTATGGAAGATCGGTGCAGGGCTGAGTGTGCCGACTGGATCAATAGACGAGGAGGGCGATACACCCCGCGCAGCCGGTAATCAGCAGCTCCCCTACACCATGCAGTTGGGCTCAGGCACATGGGATTTTCCGCTGTTCGTTAGCTTCCGAAAGTACGAGGCTCAGTGGGACTGGGGCATGGATGGCAGCTTTACCCTGAGAACGGGCGAGAACGATCGTGATTATCGACTGGGCAACAAAGCAAGCCTGGGTGGCTGGTTGATGTGGAAAGGTGCGTCCGCATTTAAGCCCGGTGTTCGTTTAGATTACCGATGGCGCGACGATATTGACGGAGAAGATGTGTCGCTGCGCGTGCCGATCCCCGCTTTTCCGTACCCGGCGCCGGTTACCAATCCAAATGCTTTCGGTGGTGAGCAGGTCGATTTGACGGCCTTTGTGCGGGTGCCGCTCACTAAGGGTTGGTATGCGGAGGCGTCTTATGCGCAACCGATTTATCTCGACCTGAACGGCCCGCAGTCTTCTGAGAAGTATCACTTCAGCATCGAGCTTGGCACCTCGTTTTAAGGAGGCGCCTTGCTCATCGAGCGGGGGAGGCTGTGCTAAACTCCGCGCCCACGGAGAGGTGGCCGAGTGGTCGAAGGCGCACGCCTGGAAAGTGTGTATACGGCAACGTATCGAGGGTTCGAATCCCTCCCTCTCCGCCACTAAATGAAAAGGCCACCCAGAGGGTGGCCTTTTTGGTTTCACTAAGAGACGGCTGTCGCCGCACCTGATGCGCCGGTCAGCCCTCGGTCTCTGGCAAATTATTGAACATCGTCTCGAAAACAAAAGAACTGGTGCCTTCACAGGAGACTAACTCGTCCATTGCTTCTTGGCCCTCTGGATTTTCGGCAGCGAACGCGCCATAGTTTTGTGCCGCATGAGCCCTCGCGTCGAATGAGTACCAGTAGTAATTCATCACGAAGTCGAAATCAGGTGTTTCATTGAAGCCCATGTAAGGCACGTGATATGCGATGGCCAGACCTTTAAAGCCAGCGTCCTCCATTTGTTTCACATTTTTCACTTCTTGTGCCGCGACTTGCTCCAGCGTCACGCCCTCGTTGAGAGAGCATTGTGAGAACTGCACTGGACGCTTTTTATCCCGCTCATTGGCGTCCATGGGAATACGAGCAACTAAATTAAAGAACGTGGCAATGCTGTTTCGACAGGTACCCGCGGCGCCGCCAGTCACCTCTTCAGCTGCGTTGTCGTAACTATTTGAGAATGACCCCCATTCTTCGTACATCGCTTTACCGTCGGGCCATGTGCCCCACGTGATGTAGTCATAGTCCGTCTCGCCGGCATGCATGGGTATCATGATGGCCTGCGTGTAGTGAGTGCCGTTTTTCTTGGAGAACTCGCCGTATTGCTTGCTTTGTTCTCTCGCGTCTTCCATGGTCTTGCCGTCATTGAGCGTGCAATAAAAGAACTCTGACCGCATCTCGGTCATTTCTTGAGCTACCGTAAGAGACGAAGCCAAAGCCATTAAGAAAGCAACGATTAATCTCATTTTTATCCCCTTTGTGAGTTAGCGCGGGCAACATCCCGCGCGTCCCAGTCTAAGTTCAGTGCTCTAAAGCGCAAGCCTGCGCGTCCTTCGAGCGAACCAGTCATGGCTCGCGCCCACAACGAGCGGCCTTCACTCCGTCAGACCTCGCGGTGCTGGCGTGCTATTCGATGCGGGTCCAGGTCTCTCGCAGCACGTATTTCCCCAGATCCACGACCTGTGTGAAACTGTTGCCGTCGGCGCTGACTGACACT
Source organism: Congregibacter sp. (assembly GCA_042094525.1). Classification (GTDB taxonomy): domain Bacteria; phylum Pseudomonadota; class Gammaproteobacteria; order Pseudomonadales; family Halieaceae; genus Luminiphilus. Next base: position 16,674 of record JBELDB010000028.1, read on the forward strand.
TCCACTTCAAATGTCTCGCCTATCAGGTCCGGGTTGGAGTGGTTTTCTATCGTCTCAGTTAGCGATCCGGCCTCATAAGAGTAGGTGCCGTGTCCCACGGAAAGATAGTGAGGCTTCTCCTCAGATACCTCGAAGTAATACGTGTATATCACTCGCTCTGGAGTAAATATTTTGATTTGACGAGGTTCGCGAAGCGTTACGGCTTCTTCGTCATAAAATGTGCTGGCTATTTCCCAGGTGCCTCGTAGTGTGGGTTCGGCAGACACAGTGGTAGCTGTGAAAAGCAGAATGGTTAGTAAGATTTGTCGCATGATATTGCTCTCTGAGTTGAACACTGGTGCAGAGTGTGTTGACACCTACATGTGTGCAATGCCGATGAGACGAGTCGGACCTTTGGGCAGTTAATATGGCGCGGCGTCAGGGTGGGACCGATTAGCGCTGCTCGTTTTGATCATCACGGCTTTTCGCCCAGGCCT
>JBELDB010000029.1:0-16838 GCA_042094525.1 Congregibacter sp.
CCGAGACGCTTGTTGAGATCGTCGACATGGAAATAGAACCCGGCGACAAGGATCGCTGCGTATAACAACGCCAGCACGATTACTTTCAGTGCCATCGGCCAGCTACCGATGTTTTCGATATCCAGGTCAGACAGATCGAATTCGTTTAGTGCTTTGAACTGCTCCGCAAAATTCATAGCGACAGCTCCTGGGCCGCTTCGGGCAACTGCAAGCCGACAGTCAGTTTGAAGGTCGTCGCTTGATCGCCGTAATCAGGCGCCGCCTGCACCGCATCCAGATTCGGATTCTCGAGCCAATCTGAGGCATCTAGTCTCCGCATCAGACTGGAAACGCGATTGTTTGACTCAGCCACTCCCTCTATCGTCACCACATTGGCTTTGGTTTCAAGCGAGGTGTAAAACACACCGTCCGGTACAGTCCTGACCAGCTGATCCAATAGCCTGACAATCACAGGACGGTTACCTTGCAGGGCTTGTATGACCCTCATCCGCTCTATCAACTGATTGCGTTTGCGCTGTAAATCACGAATCTCCGCGACCTGCTGGTCGAGGACGGCGATATGAGTGCGAAGGTGTTGGTTGCGAGATTTCTGATAGTCGATCTGGCTATTCACCACTAAGTCCCAGAAAAAGACCGACAGGACGGCTGCGGCCAATGTGGCCCCTAAGCCCGTCAAAAACTGCTTTTTTCTTTCTTGCCTTCGCGTCTCCCGCCAGGGCAGCAGATTAATGTTGGCCATCAGCGCACACTCCGCATCGCCAGCCCACAGGCCACCATCATGGCGGGCGCATCCTTGGCCAGAGCCTGAGCGTTAACCCGCGAACCCACTGACATATCCGCAAACGGGTTGGCCACAATCGTTGGTGTGCTGAGGCGCTCTTCTATGATCTCAGCGAGGCCAGCAATAGCCGCCACTCCGCCGCAGAGCACGATGCAATCGAGCTGGGTAAATTCACTGGAGGAGAAGAAGAATTGGAGCGAGCGACTCACTTGTTGCACCACCGCCTCTCGGAAGGGCTCCAACACCTCGCGCTCGTAGTCTTCTGGTAAGCCACCCTGCTTCTTGGCCCGCCCGGCCTCTTCAAAACTGAGATCGTAACGGTTCATAATCTCGTCGGTGAGCTGCTTGCCACCAAACAACTGCTCCCGTGTGTACACCGAATCACCGCCGGCATAGACAGAGAGTGTGGTCATGCTCGCCCCAATATCGACCATGGCAATAGTCTCTGGATGAGCCACAGGCATTTGCGAATGCAGGAGCGCGAGCGCGCGCTCCATGGCAAAGATTTCCACGTCCATCACGGCGGGCGTCAGACCGGCAACCTCAATCGCATCTACCCGAGACTCGATAGTCTCCTGCCGACAAGCAGCCAACAGGACATTGACCTGATCATCCCTGCCCACCACGGGGCCCTGCTCCTCAAAATCTAGAGCGACCTCCTCCAGTGGATAGGGAATGTACTGATCGGCCTCCACCGTCAGCTGTGCTTCGAGATCCTCCCCGGATAACCCGGCAGGCATGGGAATGGTCTTGATGATCACCGCGGATCCAGCGACAGCCGCGACCGCGTGCTGAGCGCGGGTCTTGGAGCGCTTCACGAGCTCGCGGATCAACCCGCCAACGGTCTCTACCTGATTGACGTTTTTTTCAACCACCGCCTCCGGCGGCAGTGGCGCCACCGCGTAACTCTCAACCCGATAGCGATCGCCGCTCTGGCTTAACTCCAGCAGCTTGACCGTTGTCGAACTGATGTCGATGCCGAGCACCTGCGATGTCTTGGCTGCGCCAAATCCCCTCAACACTTGTCATTCCTTTGCGTGTGTCGATACCCCCAAAAAGGGCCCAAGTTTTCCAGCATTTAATAGTACGATGGGCTATCTGCGTTATGGTCGGCCAAAGTCGGTAAAAGGTCACTTAACGCACCCAATTGTGTGAAATCTCCGCAAAAGCCCTGATATGTTTGCTCGCCTAGGTGCTCTGGGTGCTCACATACCACTCTCAGTCAGAGCATAAGCCACGGCGGACACTACCCCCTCGGAGACCTCGCAGTGCCGAAAGCCAGAAAACTGATGCGGTATTTCGCGCTGATCGCGTGCGCAGGGCTCTGGTGGCTCGCCGGTCTCTATCTCTACCTCAGCCCGAACCTCCCCGAGGAAAGTGCGTTACGCAACATCACACTGCGAACACCGATGCGAGTGCTGAGTAGCGACGGTGCCCTGATAGGACAGTTCGGGGAACAAAAGAGAACGCCTTTACAGTTTGACGAGATTCCGCAGAGTTTCATCGACGCGCTCTTGGCAGCCGAGGATGACGGATTCTTCGAACACAGCGGCATCGAACCACTTAGCCTGCTGAGAGCGGTTTCCGAGCTGCTGTTAACCGGAAAGAAAGGCAGCGGTGGCTCCACACTCACCATGCAGGTGGCACGGAACTATTTCCTCACACTGGACCAGACCTTCCTCAGGAAGTTCACTGAAATTCTGCTGGCATTTCAGATAGAGGCTCGTCTGAGTAAAGAGGAGATCTTTGAGCTCTACGTGAATCGCGTGTTCCTCGGACATCGAGCCTATGGTTTCGAGGCCGCCGCCGAAACGTATTACGGCAAGCCGCTTGCCGAATTGAACCTGGCCCAACACGCCATGCTGGCAGGCGTACCCAAAGCGCCCTCGCGCAACAACCCCCTAAGCAATCCCGATAAAGGGAAGGTGCGACGGGACTGGATTCTCGGGCGTATGGCGAATCTGGGCATGATCGACGACGCGCAGCGACTCGCTGCTCAAGAAACGCCGGTGACTGCCGCCTTTTTTGGTCAGGTCGTGGAGGTAGACGCCGATTACGTGGCGGAAATGGTGCGACGCGAGATGGTAGAACGCTTTGGTAACGCCGCCTATAACGACGGTTACGTGGTCTACACCACCGTGCAGGCCGACCTACAACAAGCGGCCCACGACGCACTGCTTGGCGGCCTGCGCACCTACGATTGGCGCCACGGATGGCGCGGCCCGGAGCGAAGACTCGCGCCTCGCGAGGACGAATCGACCGAGGACACCCTGGGGCGCTGGCAGAAGGCTCTGCGGGCCATGCCGACCATTGCCAAACTGCCGCCTGGGATTGTCACCCACATCACGGAAAGCGATGTCTGGGTACTGCTCAAGTCTGGCGAGACCATTTTCCTCTCTTGGGAAGACGACCTGAGGAAGGTGCGTCGCTACCGCTCAGCAAACCAAACGTCGGCACCCGAGCAATCGGCTCCTGATCTGCTGGCGCCGGGAGACTTGATTCGTGTGCGCGAAACGCCACAAGGCTGGCGATTGACCCAGGTGCCCAAAGCTCAATCTGCGCTGGTATCGCTGGACCCCAAGCATGGAGCGATTCGGGCGCTGGTGGGCGGCATGGGTTTTGAGCTGTCTAAGTTCAATCGTGCAACGCAAGCCAAACGCCAGCCCGGGTCAAACTTCAAACCGTTTCTTTACGCCAGCGCGCTGTCATCGGGCATTACCCCTTCTACCGTCATCAATGACGCGCCAGTGGTGCTCGATAACCTTGCGGCCGCGGAAATCTGGCGCCCGGAGAACGACAGTGGAAAGTTCTACGGGCCCACTCGGCTGCGGGAGGCGCTGACCTTTTCCCGAAATCTGGTATCGATCCGGGTGCTGCAACGAGTCGGGGTGCGGCCATTTATCCGCTACGTTGAAGCGCTAGGATTTGACACCGAGAACATGCAGGCCAACCTGACCTTGGCACTGGGGACCCATACCTATACCCCCCTCGAGATCGCGACCGGCTACGCCACCTTGGCTAACGAAGGGTTCAAAGTGGAACCGTGGTTGATTGAGCGGATCGAGAATGCCAAAGGGGACATCGTCTACGCGGCGGACCCGCTGGTCGCCTGTCCAGAGTGCGCCGGACCAGGCAGTAGCGCGGCGGCTGAGGAAATGCGGATGGAAGACATTCTCGGCACGGCGGTGCCCGAGGTGCGCGTTGCCGAGCGGGTGATGGATCCGCGCGTTGCTTACATCATTTCTTCCATTCTCAACGATGCGATCCAGCGCGGCACAGGCCGCCGCGCGAGGGTGCTGGAGCGCCAGGACATTGCCGGTAAAACCGGGACCACCAATGGCCCACGGGACGCCTGGTTCTCCGGATTTAACCGCGACCTCATTACAACGGCCTGGGTCGGATTCGACGACTACAGTCCTCTCGGGCGACGTGAATTCGGGGGCACTGCCGCACTACCCATCTGGATTGACTTCATGCGAGAAGCGCTGCCGCCAGCGCAAGCCGCTCCACCCATGCCGCCCGGCATCGTGCGGCTGCGGATAGACCGCCAGTCCGGTCTGCGGGTCAAAGGACAGCCCGAGGGCAGTGTCATGGAATACTTTCTGGAAGAGTATCTGCCGGACTGGGACAGCGCCTCCGGCGGCACTATTGATACCGAAGACCTCGAACAGATTTTTTGAGTCAAAAAAAAGCCGGCTGGTGCCGGCGTTTTTTTAGTTTGCTGATTTAGTTTTTAAGGCTTCGGTCACCGAAGCGCTTATTGAACCTGGCAACACGACCATCGCTCTGAGCGACCTTCTGCTTGCCCGTGTAAAAAGGGTGGGAGGCACTGGAGATATCCAGAATCATGTACGGGTATGTCTGCCCTTCATGCTCTTTTGTCTCACTGGTCTGAACCGTGGAGCCTACTAAAAAATAGGTGTCCGACGAGGTGTCGTGGAAAAGAACGTCACGATACTCGGGATGAATGTCTGCTTTCATGCCAACCTCCGCCAGCATCTGTCATGCGAAAAAGAGCGCGGATCATACCAGAGCCCGCACCGATATCAACATGGAATACGCACCTGCGCGGGCTCTAGTACACTTCGGCACCTAACCATCGCATTGAGCAGATCTTGAGCCCGAAATTAGCGGACAACTCCCACGATCCGGTTATCTGGCGCTGTGCGGTGCCCTCACCACTGAGACGCCATTTTGACTATCGCCCGCCAAAAGAGTGCACAGGGACAGCGATTCCGGGCGCGCGGGTCGCCGTTCCTTTTGGCAAACGAGCGGTCACAGCAATCATTTTATCCATCACCTCGGAACCCTCGGTAGAAGAATCGAAGCTCAGACCTGCGACAACGTTATTGGATGAGCAGCCCCTTTACACGGAGGCACAGTTATCGCTCCTCACCTGGGCTGCGGGTTACTACCAACATCCGATCGGTGAAGTGCTTCCGCTGGGCCTGTCTCCGAGCGAGCGCCGCGGCAAGTCTGAACGCGCGACGGGGCAGGCAGGAATGCGCCTCACCACTCGTGGGCACGGGCTCCCCGACGGGGCGCCACACCGCGCCCGCAAACAGGCCGCACTGGTCTCGCGATTGCGCGAGGGACCCGCCACGCTCGCCAACCTCAAAGCCGAGGGCTTCACCCGCCCTGTCATCAGGGCACTTGTCGACCATTCGCTGGCCGAGGAAATTGAAGTCTCTGTCGACGCTCACTGGCAAGTACAGTCGCCGCCCCTAGCTGCCAATCCCCAGCAACAGGCTGCCATCGATTCGATTGTGACAACGCTTGGCACTTTCTCGGTGCACCTCCTGTACGGGGTCACAGGCAGCGGTAAAACGGAGGTCTACCTGCAAGCGATTGCAGACTGCCTACGGCGAGAACAGCAGGCGCTGGTGCTGCTCCCAGAGATCGCACTGACACCTCAAACGCAAGCGAGATTCGAAGCGAGGTTTGACGCACCGGTGGTCACGCTGCATTCCGGTATGGGCGACGCGGAGCGTGATCGCGCGTGGGCCGCCGCGCGGCAAGGTCGCGCCGCCGTGATACTCGGGACCCGTTCATCTGTTTTTGCCCCTCTGCACAGACCAGGCCTAATCGTGGTTGACGAGGAGCACGACGCCGCCTTCGTGCAGCAGGACGGCTTTCGCTACTCAGCCAGAGACGTCGCTATCAAGCGTGGTCAGTTGGAGCAGTGCCCGGTCGTACTCGGCAGCGCCACGCCCAGCTTGGAAAGTTGGCACAACGCCGAATTGGGTCGTTATCAGCGCCATTCCCTGACCGAACGGGCTGGCGCGGGCACGCTGCCAAAGCAGCGCAAAATTGACATCACCGGCCTCGAACTCTCTGCCGGGCTATCGGCCGAAATACTGGAGCGAATCGAACAAACTCTGACACAGGGTCATCAGGTTCTAGTGTTCCTGAACCGCCGCGGCTTTGCCAACGCACTGCTCTGTCACGACTGCGGCTGGAGCAGTGATTGTGACGATTGCGACGCGCGGATGACTCTTCACAAGACGCCCCCGGGCTTGCACTGTCATCACTGCGGCCGCCGCTCGGCCTTGCCTCGTCAATGCCCCCGCTGTCACAGTGATCGACTAGTGGGTAGCGGCATAGGCACCCAACAAACCGAGGCATTTCTCACAGACCGCTTCGCTGAGTTCCCGGTCATTCGCGTAGACAGTGACACCATGTCCGGGCGCCAGGCGATGCCGGCCTTGATTGAGCGGCTGGCGGCTGGAGAGCCGGTGCTGATGATCGGCACGCAGATGCTGAGCAAGGGGCATCATTTTCCTCATGTCACGCTGGTCGCCGTTGTCGATGCCGATGCGCTGCTTTTTAGCCCCGATTTCCGCGGTGAAGAGCGGCTTCTCCAGCTGCTGACACAGGTCGGTGGTCGGGCGGGAAGAGACGAAACACAGGGCGAGGTTCTGATCCAGACGCGACACCCCGAGCACCCTCTGATGCGGCAACTCGATGCGCCCTATCATTCCGCGTTGCCCGTCCTGCTCAGTCATCGGTCTCAGGCGGGCTTGCCGCCCCATGGCGCACTGGGCGTGATTCGCTGCGACAGCCAGGATCGGCAGGAGGGGCTCGCTTTTCTCGCGCAGATCAAAGGCGATGCACCTATCCTGACGGGCAGCCAGATCATCGGCCCAGTTCCAGCAGCGATGGCCAGACGCCAAAATCGCTACCGCTGCCAGTTGGTGGTATCAGCGAGCAATCGCGCAGCCCTGGCAAAAATCACGGCCGACCTCATCGCGGCAGCGGAATCGACCAAACACTCTCGCCACCTCAACTGGTCTGTCGATATCGACCCATACGAAAGCTTGTGACTTCCTCCGCTGGAGCCAACTGCGTGGGTTGGTGATAATAGCGGGGAGGTCTGTGCCACTCACCGCGCGGACATGCCTAACAGGACAACCATGAAATCGGAACTGGCTGCGCTGATTACCGCGGCGCTAGAACAACTGGTATCTCAAGGCGCACTGGCTGAGCTGCCTGATGTGGCGCCGCAGATTGACCGCCCGAAGGATACGAGCCACGGTGATCTTTCTTGCAATATCGCGATGGTGTTGGCGAAGCGTGCCGGCATCGCGCCCCGTGATCTCGCCACACAGCTCATTGAGGCGTTACCGCAGAACACGCTGATCGACAAAAGCGATATTGCAGGCCCGGGCTTCATTAACTTCTTTATTAACTCGGCTCATCATACTGAAGTCGTGCGTACCATCCTCGAGCATGGCTCGGCATACGGGCGCTCTGATACGGGTGCCGGACGCCGGGTTCAAATTGAGTTTGTCTCAGCCAATCCAACCGGCCCTCTTCATGTAGGACATGGGCGCGGTGCGGCCATTGGCGACTCGTTGAGCCGACTACTAGAGGCTACCGGCTGGTCAGTGCACCGGGAGTTCTACTACAACGATGCGGGCCAGCAGATTAATAATCTCGCACTGTCGGTGCAGGCCCGTGCACAGGGCAAGGACCCGGGTCACCCCGACTGGCCCGCCGATGGGTATCAGGGCGGCTACATAGAGGATGTTGCTACTGCCTACATGGCGGGCGAGACCGTTCAAGCGGCAGACCGCGAAATTACCGCTGCTGGCGATATGGACAATCTGGATGCCATTCGTGAGTTCGCTGTTGCCTGCCTGCGGCGCGAGCAAGACCAGGATCTCAAAGCATTTCAGGTCGTATTCGATGAGTATTTTTTGGAGTCGTCACTCTACGACAGTGGCGCCGTCGAGGAGACCGTGAGCACGCTACAGCAGGCGGGTCACACCTTTGAAGAGCAAGATGCGCTGTGGCTTAGAACGACCGACTTCGGTGACGACAAAGATCGAGTGATGCGCAAAAGTGAAGGGGGCTACACCTATTTTGTGCCGGATGTCGCCTATCACCACAATAAGTGGCAGCGCGGCTTTGAGCGCGTGATCAATGAGCAAGGTGCTGACCACCACAGCACCATCACCCGTGTACGGGCAGGACTTCAGGGCCTTAACGTAGGTGTTCCCAAGGGCTGGCCAGAGTATGTGCTCCACCAGATGGTGACCGTGATGCGCGAGGGCGCAGAGGTCAAACTCTCTAAACGTGCGGGCAGCTACGTCACACTCCGCGACCTGATTGACTGGGTCGGCTGCGACGCAACCCGATATTTTCTGGTTGCGCGTGCGCCAACTTCGCAACTGACCTTCGACGTGGATCTGGCGCTGGCGCGCAGTAACGAAAACCCCGTCTACTACATACAATATGCGCACGCGCGTTGCGCCAGCGTACTGCGCAAGGCAGCAGAAGATGACAGCGCTAACCCCCATCAAGGTTTGGCACATCTGGATAGTCTTAGTGAACCCGAGACGCTGGCGCTGGCAGTCAGCCTCGGACGGTTCCCCGAGGTCGTTGCCATTGCGGCTGAGCGTCTGGAGCCACACGATGTCGCTAACTATCTCCGCGAGCTTGCCGCTGACTTCCACAGCTTCTACAACGCTCACAAAGTGCTGGAAGGGACCCCCGAGACCACGAAAGCACGGCTCGCGCTGGTGGCAGCAACTCGGCAGGTAATTGCCAGCGGCCTGGACCTCTTGGGTGTATCGGCTCCGGAGAGCATGTGATGGCAAAGGCGCCGAGCAAGATCGCTCGCAAGCCCTCGGCAACGCGCAGCCAGACAGCTGCCGCCGGAGACAACACGCCACCGACGCTGAACCGCAGCCACCTGCAGGGCTTTATCGTCGGATGTGTAGCGGGATTGCTGGGTGCCCTGGGTATTTTTTCCGCGCTGCAGGCCCCAGAGGAGTCAGCAGAGATGGCCGCTGTATCGCCGCCGTCGATCGAGGCAGAAACCGGCCCCCGATTTGATTTTTATACGGTGCTGCCCAATCAGGAACTCGACTTAAACCCCGACATCGAGCCCGCTGATCTGCAGTCCACCACCAGCAGCACCCAATATTTGTTGCAGGTCGGCTCATTCCGACAGGAGGCCGATGCCGATCGGCGCCGCGGCGAGCTCGCTCTGTTAGGGCTCGATGCACGCATCGAACCGGGCGATGGAAGCAACGGTCGCTGGTACCGCGTTTACCTGGGTCCTTTTGACAGTCGCTCAGAGATGGCGCGGGCGCGCAGTCTGACAGCGCAAGCCGACATGGACACCTTGCTCCTGAAGCGGGAGGCACCATGAGCAGCGGCGACCCACATCAGGTGACGCACCTTCACTACTCCCGTGGCAAGCGCCTCTTGGAGCTAGACTTCGCTGATGCTGCAACGTATCAACTGAGCGCGGAATTTCTGAGAGTTTTCTCTCCCTCGGCTGAGGTGAGAGGCCACGGCCCCGGTCAGGAAGTGCTGCAAACCGGGAAGTCATCGGTCTGCATAGCGCGTATCGAGCCCGTGGGGCATTACGCAGTACAGATCACCTTTGACGACGGACACGACTCCGGTCTCTATAGCTGGCGTTACCTGAGAGATCTGGCCGAACGCCAGGATCATTACTGGCAGCAGTATCTGCAGCAACTCTCAGCAGCGGGCAAATCCCGCGACCCCGAAGTGCAGGTTCTGCATTTCGACCCCTGATTCGACCCCCTCCCTTCCCCCTGAACACAATCCCTGCGCTCAGGTACACTTGCCGGCCCGCCGGCAGAAGGCCGGCGCGACGACGGAACGCGACACATGAATGACGAGGCCACCGGGCGCGCAGATCGCGACGAGGACACTACTGATTTTGGCTTCACCCAAGTCGATCGGGATGCCAAGGCCGGTATGGTGCGTGGCGTTTTTGACTCGGTAGCCAGCCGCTACGACTTGATGAACGATTTGATGTCCGGGGGCGTTCATCGTCTGTGGAAGCGATTCACTATTGAACTCAGCGCGGCCCGCCCCGGGCAGACCATACTCGATATTGCTGGAGGTACTGGCGACCTCGCTGCCCGATTCTCTCGGCTGGTGGGGCCTGAGGGACAGGTCATCCTCGCCGACATCAACGCCGCCATGCTGGAGGTCGGCCGCGACCGACTCATCGACAAAGGCGCGACAGGCAATATCGAGGTCGTTCAGGCCGACGCACAGGCGCTGCCCTTTGAAGACAACAGCGTTGACTGCATCACCATTGCTTTTGGCCTCAGGAACGTGACGGATAAAGACATGGCGCTTCGCTCAATGCTGCGCGTGCTGCGCCCCGGTGGTCGTCTGCTGGTTCTGGAGTTTTCCAAGCCGACCTCGCCGCTACTGGGCAAAGCCTATGATCAGTACTCCTTTCAGATACTGCCGGCGATGGGCCGTTTGATTGCCCAGGACGCGGAGAGTTACCGCTATCTCGCAGAGTCGATCCGCAAGCACCCCGACCAGGACACGCTGCTGGGGATGATGGAAGATGCTGGATTCGCTGAGTGCCGCTATCACAACATGACAGGCGGTATTGTTGCGTTGCACCAAGGGTTCAAGCCGTGACACAACACGACCCAGCGGTGCTCAGCGCCGCGCTGGCGGCCGCCGAAAGCGCCCTGAATCAAGCCATCGCTTTGGCGCCGCACTCGCATCAAGAGTTAAATACGCTCAGCGGTACGCTACTGGGTGTCGAGATCACCTCCCTGGATCTCACGCTGTATATCGAATTGGTGACGGGAACCGAACTTCGCCTGATGTCCCACTGCGAGCGGGAGCCCAATGCCTTTGTACGCGGCACACTCGAAGATTTTGGGGCGCTGGCGACGTCAGATGATCCGGCAGCCACGCTGATCAACAGCGGTATCGAGCTTCAGGGCAGCAGCGCTAGCCTCATCACGCTGCAGCAGGTGATCTCCCGCATGGAAATTGACTGGGAGGCGCCATTGGTGGATCTGCTCGGTGATGTGATGGGCCACCAAATCGCCGAGGGGCTGCGCAGATTTTTCCGCTGGGGCGAGGGCGCGCGCGCCAGCCTCAAACGGCAGGTGTCCGAGTACATCCTGGAAGAAGGACGCCTGACCCCACCGAAAGCCGAGCTTGAGCATTTTTATGACGCGGTGCAGTCCGTTGCCATGCGCGTAGAGCGCGCCCAAAGCAGGATCGAGAAGCTACTGGCAAAAGCCACCACACGCGGGACATCACAATGAGCCGCGTGATCGCCCTTTACCGAGCCGTGGCGCGGTATCGACTGGACCAATTGCTACCCGAGAAACAGCGCCCAAGACTGTTCTCATTACTCTTGAAAGTCTTTCCAGTCCTATCGGTGCCTGTGACTACTCCACGGGGCGAACGTCTCCGGCGGGCATTGGAAGATCTGGGACCCGTATTCATCAAGTTCGGTCAGCTACTCTCGACCCGAAGAGACCTTTTACCTCACGACATCGCGGATGAACTGGCTTTACTGCAGGATCAGGTGCCGCCTTTTCCCGCAAAAGAAGCCATACAACGTATTGAAGCAGCACTGGGTAAACCGTTGAGCGACTGCTTCGCCGAATTCGACGCCAACCCGCTGGCAGCAGCGTCGGTAGCACAGGTACATGGTGCACGCTTGCCCGATGGCAGCGATGTGGTGGTCAAGGTGCTGAGACCGGGCATAGAAAAAACCATTGATCAGGATCTGCGATTGCTCCGGCATGTCGCACGGCTGCTGGCCCGATGGTCACACAGCGGTCGACGCCTCAGGCCTGTCGAAGTCGTGGCTGAATACGACCGCATCATTCATGGCGAACTGGACCTGCAGCGCGAAGCGGCCAACGCTTCGCAGCTCAGGCGGCATTTCAAGGCCGGCGACCTGGTCTACGTACCCGAGGTGCACTGGCCCCTGACCTGTGAACAGGTGATGGTCAGTGAGCGGATTTACGGCGTGCCGGTCAGCGATATCGAGACGCTTCAAAACAAGCAGGTCGATATCAAGCTACTGGCCGAGCGGGGCGTGGAGATTTTCTTCACTCAGGTATTTCGCGACAGCTTTTTCCACGCCGACATGCACCCGGGCAACATCTTCGTCGACTGCACCAAACCTGATGATCCGCGCTACATGGCGGTCGACTGTGCGATTGTTGGTCAGATAGACGAGCAGGATTTGTATTACCTCGCGCGCAATCTGCTGGCCATTTTCCAGCAGGACTACCGACTCTGCGCCAAACTGCACGTCGAGTGTGGCTGGGTACCCCCAGATACCTCAATCGCCGAATTCGAGTCCGCTCTGAGAACACTGTGCGAACCAGTTTTCGAGCGGCCACTATCCGACATTTCCTTTGGGCACATGCTGGTCACGCTGTTCCGAACGGCGGGGCAGTTCGATATGCAGGTGCAGCCTCAGTTGGTGCTACTGCAGAAAACCCTGCTGAACATCGAGGGCCTTGGACGCGAGCTTTATCCAGAACTGAACCTGTGGGACACCGCGAAGCCGTTTCTGGAGCAATGGATTGCTGATCGCTACTCGCTTCAAAACGTAGGCCAGCGGCTGCAACAGGACGCGCCAGCACTACTGGAGACCCTGCCCCTACTCCCTGATCTGATACTCAACCGCCTTCGGCAGACGCCCCCCGTCAAACCCCCAAAAACCACCACATCAAACTGGATTTTGCCTCTCGCATCGCTGGGGGCTCTGGCACTGGGTATTGGCATTGCCGGTGCGAGCGGCACCGGATGGTTGGTAGTGGGGTCCGGGTGCCTGTTAGCGGCTCTCTTCCTCGGTAACCGGTAACAGCCGTAATACGGCTCTGGCATACTGTTGCAATGACAGAAGCTTCAACAACCACCCCCGCCACCCTCTCCCCCCATTGGAATGAGCAGGGACTCATTCCAGTAATTGCCCAAGAGGCCGATACCGGCGAAGTCCTGATGCTGGCATGGATGAACGCCGAGGCACTGGAGCTGACCCTTACCGACGGTGAAGTCGTGTACTGGTCGCGCTCCCGACAGGCGCTGTGGCGCAAAGGCGCCACCTCTGGCAATACCCAGGCTCTCGTGGGGGCACGCCTGGACTGCGACGGCGACACGCTGCTGTTGCAAGTAAAGCAGCATGGCGCGGGCGCCTGCCACACAGGACGTCGCACCTGCTTTTTCTACCGACCCAGTGACGGCACATGGCAGTTAAGCGAGGACGACTGAATGGACGACTTACTGACGGCACTGGATAAAGTGCTGGCGGAACGCAAGAATGCGTCCCCCGACAGTTCCTATGTCGCCTCGCTCAACGCCGAGGGGCTCAACAAGATCCTCGAGAAAGTCGGCGAAGAAGCAACAGAGGTCATTCTCGCCGCGAAAGACGCTTCAGAAAGTGGCGATTCAGAGGCCCTGGTGAACGAAGTGGCCGACCTCTGGTTTCATACAATGGTCATGCTCGCGCATCTCGAACTCGATCACACCGACGTGCTCACAGTGCTCGATGCACGCATGGGGCTGTCGGGATTGGCAGAAAAAGCCGCCCGAAAAGGCCATAATGCGGCTTCGGAAGACGCTTCACTATAAGGAGAGCGACTATGGGTCTAGGTGGAATCAGCATCTGGCAGCTCCTGATTATTCTCGCCATTATCGTCATGGTGTTTGGCACATCTCGGTTACGGAACCTGGGTGGCGATTTGGGCAGTGCTATCAAAGGCTTTCGCAACAGCATGAGCAAAGACGAGAGCGACAGCGGCGAGAGCAATCCCGCGTCGCGAGAAGAGAGCGACTCCGACAAACCGGCAACATAATCGGAGCAGTTCACAGTGTTTGATATCGGCTTTGCCGAGCTTTTGCTGATAGGCGTGGTAGGCCTGTTAGTCGTAGGGCCCGAGCAGTTGCCCGGTGCCGTGCGTACCGTGCTGGCGTGGGTCAATCGTTTTCGCCGCAGCTTTGACCAAATCCGCACCGAGGTCCGGCGCGAGCTCCACAACGACGAAGTCTTGCAGAAGCTCAAGGAGGAGTCGGAACAACTTGAGCGGCAGGTGCACGACACCACCCGGTCGGTGGAACGTGAGATTGAGTCACTCAGCAGCGAGGCCAGAGAATCGTTGCAACCCGCCTCGCCCAAGACTGACCAGTTGTCTTCGACCACTGCAGCCGCGTCGACCGAAGCTGACGCAGCGCAGGACGACAACCGCTCCCCGCCAAAGACCGCATGACCGAGCAGACCCAACACGACGACCCCCCCATGTCACTGGTGGCGCATCTAACAGAGCTGCGCGACCGGCTTTTGCGGGCGGTTCTCGCGATTCTCGTTGGGTTTATCGTCCTGTTCCCGTTTGCCAACGAGATCTACGGCTTTGTCTCGGCCCCGCTTCGAGACCTTATGCCGGAGGGCTCGACCATGATCGCCACCGGCGTTGCGTCACCCTTTCTCACCCCTTTCAAGCTCACTCTGGTGCTGGCCATTTTTATGGCGATACCCGTCATTCTTTACCAGATCTGGGGATTCATAGCGCCGGGGCTTTATAAGAAGGAAAAGCGTATCGCGGTGCCGTTACTCGCTTCCAGCGTGCTGCTGTTCTACGCGGGCGCGGCCTTCGCCTACTTCGTGGTGTTCCCGCTCATTTTTGCGTTCTTCACTAGTGTGGGGCCAGAGAACGTGCAGGTGATGACAGATATCAACAGCTATCTCGATTTTGTACTCAAGCTGTTTCTGGCTTTCGGTATCGCGTTCGAGATGCCTATCGCCGCAGTCATTCTGATCTGGACCGGAGTCACGAGTCCCGATGCCCTCGCCAAAAAGCGCCCCTACATCATCGTAGGCTGCTTTATTTTTGGCATGCTGCTCACGCCACCCGATGTGATCTCCCAGTCGTTGCTGGCGATTCCCATGTGGCTGCTCTTTGAGCTCGGCGTGTTTTTCGGCAGACTACTCGAACCCAAAACCCAGACGGCGAACTCGCCGGCGGAGGATTGAGCATGCGATGGCAGGAGAAAAGTCTAAAGGTGCTGATGGCGGTGCTGCTGGGACTAGTCGCATCCGTCGCGACTTGGGCGAGCGTCGATACCGACAAGTCGGTCATTGCGGCCAGCGCAAAGATGGAGGAAGAGCGTGAGCTAACCGCCGCTGAGTTGCTGGCGCGCTCTCAGGAACTCAATGAGACGTATGAGGCGACCGTGCTATCGGCATTTCAGCCGGGGCAAGCGCAAACGCCCCAGCAGGCACTGGTAGCGCTATACAGCGCTTTTCGAGTGGGCGATCCGGAGAGTGCGGCGCTCTACCTCGATCTGCGCTACCTACCCGAGTCACTCGAAGAGGTCTCTCCGGTCAATGTGGCCCGGGGCCTGCTGTTTGTATTCGCACAGCAAAATGTTCTCGACCTTAGCCGAATCAGCAGCGATCCCATGGGCACTCTCGATGACGGCCTGCCCGCCGATCTTGAGCAGTTCGGAGCGGTCAGTCTGTCAGAAGAGGTCATACCCGTTTATCTGCGGCGCATTCAGGATACCGATGGCTCCATGGTCTGGCGCGTCGCCAATGAGTCCGTGGTGCGCATCCCCGACATGTGGGATGAGCTGGGCTATAGCGACTTCAACGTTTGGCTGTCTCAATTGCTGCCCGAGTTCTACATTCTGGGCATGGGGAACTTCCAGGTCGCCATACTGCTTTTCACTGTCATCGCAGGCTGGCTCGTCACTGGGTGGATAAGCCTGGCAATCGCGAGATTGGGGGGGCGCTTTACCAATCCCTGGCAGCATGCGCTCAGTCGATTCCTTCGCGTGCCGCTCAGATTGATTTTGTATGTGCTGTTGATCCGAGTCGTGATCGCCAATCTGGGCCTGTCGGTGATTGCCAAGGCCTATCTGCATTCTTCGCCACTCGAATATCTGGTGGCAGTCATCCTTGCCTTCGGGCTGCTGAATCTTTATCGCGACTTCAAGATCCGCCAGCTCGAACTGCAGGGCGATATCGAATACGTCGCGCTGATCAAGCCAGTGGTGGTTATCGTGCGCATTGTGATTGCGACCACCGCCGCACTCATGTGGGCGGACCAGGCCGGGTTTAACGTCTCCACCCTGATAGCCGGCCTGGGGGTTGGGTCGCTGGCTGTCGCGTTGGCGGCACAGAAAACGCTGGAGAATGTCATCGGCGCCATCACGCTCTACACCGCGCGCCCGATTCGCCCGGGCGACTGGTGTCGATTTGGCAATATCAAAGGCTCTGTAGAAGAAATCGGTCTGCGATCGGTCACGCTACGCACTCAGAATCGCACGCTGGTCACAGTCCCCAATTCAATGTTTTCTTCCGCCGACATCGAAAACTATTCCGTTCGCGATCGCATCCGGTTTTTCAAGCTGCTTGAATTACAGATGCCCACACCCGATCAACTCAGGGCGATTCTGGGAGAATTCCGCGGCCTCTTTGCGGCCCACCCCATGGTGCGACAGGACACGATCAGCATTCGACTGGCTGACATCGAGGCCGCCACCGCAGTCATCCGAATGGATGCCGGTATCATGACGCGCGATTATCAGGAATATCTCGCAGTAGCTGAGGACCTCAATCTGCGTGTGATTGAGATCGTTCACCAGAACGGCGCGATATTCTCCGGGCCAGGACAGGTCCTTCAGATTCGCGATTTTCAGCAAGCGGGTGATGACAAGCTCGAGGAAGTTCAGGCCAAGCTGGAGGTATGGCGTCAGGGAGACGGGCTGCCCTTCCCGGATTTATCTGACGAAG
>JBELDB010000030.1:0-16493 GCA_042094525.1 Congregibacter sp.
GGACCCAGCCCGCCGTTC
The DNA here is from genome assembly GCA_042094525.1 of Congregibacter sp. Classification (GTDB taxonomy): domain Bacteria; phylum Pseudomonadota; class Gammaproteobacteria; order Pseudomonadales; family Halieaceae; genus Luminiphilus. The sequence continues at coordinate 19 of JBELDB010000030.1, forward strand.
ATGATCAGGATGCGCGCCGTGCCGGCTGCCCGTTGCAGGGCGGCAACCAACCGCGCCCGGTCGTCCCCCAGCGTCACTTTCTCGGCGACGCCATGTCCGAACGCGGCCAGCGACTGGGCAATCATTGCCGAGTTGCTGTCGACGGTGTCTCCGCTCATGAGCTCGTCACCGGTGAGTAGTAAGTGAATATCGGTGGGGTTCATGGGTAATGCAGGTTACTGGTTAGAGACGTTGGGTGGGCAGGATAGCGCGTCTGTCTCACAACAGGCGGGCTCTGATGCGTCACGCGTCCGACGGGGCGCTGTCGGTCTCGGTTTCAGCCGTTGCCTCGGTCTCCGCACTCAGTGCCGCTGAATCATCTTCTGGCTTGGGCTCTTTCGGGGGCTTCAACCCACATCCCTCAACCAGTGAGAACAGTGCGAGGAAATCGCCCTCTGCCGGAGCGCCGACGAACTCCACCTCTACGCTCTGCAGTAATTGAAAGCGACGTGTCGTACTGGTCAGGCTCATGGTCCACTTATCAAAGCTGAACTTTTCTTCCTCGGGTCGCAGATCCACCAAACCCTCGAGCCCATTGTCGTCAAGCTTGACGGTGAACCCCGAGCTGGTGATGTGGCTCACCGTGCCTTTGAACTGGGAGCGTCCCTCGGTTTTCAGTTTGTCGAGGTAGCGAGCGGTCAGACGACGGTTAGCCGAAGCCACCGCCTCGCGACTGCGGCCAATGGCGCGGGTAATGACGGGCAGCTGGTCTACCGGGTAGCGTGCGGCTTTGTCGCCCGCCAGGCAGGCACTGATCTGCAAGTGCACAAAAAAGTCCAACGCCTTGCGGAGCGGCGAGGTGAAGTTGGTGTAAGCCTCGGTGGCCAGTCCCATATGGGGTCCGGGCGTATCGCTCAGCACGGCTCGAGATAAGAGCCGGTTAACCATGTCTCGTAGAGGCAGATCGTGGCTGGCCTGGCCCATGTCTGCCAAGATGGCGCGATAGCCCGCCACGGTATCCAGAGGCGTGTCTTTCAACTCGGCGCGGTGCTTCTCCAAAAAGGTTTTTGCTTCATCGGTGCGATCCTGTCGAAATCCCTGATGGACAACAAATGGTCCGGGCGCATCGGCGTCGCGAAGGAACTTGGCCGCACACTTGTTGGCGGCAATCATGCACTCCTCAACCAGGTGCTGGGATGAGAGCTTTTCGAAGCTGTCGATCTCGGCGATCTGTTTGTCGTCACCCAGCATCCAGCGGTACTCGCGCCGCTCTTCCATGACCAGCTCATGTTGCTCGCGTCGCTGGCGCAACGTGCGGTACACCTGAACCAACGCCTCCAGAGGGTTTGCGTGGGCGATCAATTCGTCGCTGTTACCCCTGACGTAGCGATCTACCGCCGCATAGGCGAGCTTGGCGTGGGAGCGAATAACGGCTTTGTGAAATTCGAAGCCCTCGATTTCGCCTGATTCAGAGATTTGCATTTGGCAGACCAGCGCCGGTCTTGGCGTGTCCTCTGCCAGCGCGCACAGCCCCTGGCTGACGGCCTCGGGCAACATGGGGATCACGTCGCCATGGAAGTACACCGAGGTGCCCCGCTCGGCGAGGAGGGCGGGCAACCCCTTCATGTCGGCGAGGTAGGCGGTGGGGTCTGCCACTGCCACCGACAGCTGCCAGCCGCTCGCAGTGACCTCGGCATGCAGTGCATCGTCAATGTCGACAGTGCGTGCCGCATCAATTGACACAAAAGGCAATGCGCTGAGATCGAGACGCGTCGGCTCCTCGAGCGGCTTGCACTGAGTTGCAGCATCAATCAGCGGCTGAGCCGACTTTTCGCTCCATTGCTCCGGCAAGCCCGCGCGGGCAGCACAGTAACTGTTCTCTACGCCCGGCGTTGTGGCGTCACCGAGGCGCGTCAGGATCTTGGCTGAGGGCTTGCCGTCTTTAATCGGGTGCCGCAGTAAAGCGCAAGACACGAGGTCGCCCGGTGCCACACCATTGCGGGCGTGGGGAGGAATAAATAGCCAGCGCGAGAGTCCTGCAAGATCGGGCACAACGAAAGTGGCCTTCCCCTTTTGCACGATATGGCCCACGAATTCATTGAGCCCGGATTCAATCAGACGTTCGATGTCGGCGACCGTTCTACCCGGCTTGTCCTGCTTGCCCTTCACCGATTTGGCGGGACGGATGCAGATGGCGACTTTGTCCCCGGGCAGCACTTTGAGCATTTCATCTGGCGGGATAAAGATCTCGCGACCATCGTCCGTCACCGCGAATCCATAGCGGTGTAGCGTTCCTTTGACGGTCGCTTCGACGTGCTCGTTCTGCGCTTCGAGTTCTTCTCGAAGGCCCTTGAGCTGCGCCATCGCATTGCGATCGAGCATGGCCGGTATCGGCTCCTGAGGGTTTGTTCTTATCTCACTGCTGCACTCATTGCTGAATGAGCTAATAAGCTGTGACGCGATGCTATCGAACTTCGGAGCCGCTGTCAGGGCAAATGGGATGCGTGTTTTTTGCTCGGAGTCGTTGACAGCGCACTAACGTGCCGGTTTACTGAGGGTGTCCGAAATGTGGAGAGTAGGTCACCGTCTGTGCCGATCCCAGCGGGTCTTGCAAGACCGCGTCAGCAGACTGCTTCAAGCGCCATCGTGGCGCCACGGATTTCTCACCCTCAAATTTTGCCTACACTGCTTCAAGCTGAGAGCGGCGCTACGCCCCTCTTACCCAGTACCGTTCTGACTGTTTTGCCATTTTGCGAGGAGATGATATGTCGCTGACTGCAGCCGAGACCCACGAAGTAACCCAACTCGACACTGCACACCGGAAGATCTACGTCTTGGATACCAATGTGCTGCTGCATGACCCGACCGCCATTACCGCCTTTGCCGAGCATCAGGTGGTCATCCCGATGACCGTCCTTGAGGAGCTAGATCACATCAAGGATCGTCGCGATAAAAGCGTGAGCCGCGAGGCGAGGATTGCCATCCAACTGATCGACAAGATCGTCGGCAGTGCGTCTCCACAAGAAATTCAAAAAGGTGTTGAGATTCCTGGATCCAATCTCGATGAGGATCGGCTGGGTGCGTTAGCCATTTTTCCTGATCAACTGATTGCTGATGATGCCGAGGTGCCATTCCTCAACACCAATGAGGACCAGGCCAATGACAATCGCATCATCAATGTGGCACTGCGCCTCAGTGCGGATCACCCTGGAGCATTTGTCTGCTTGGTCACCAAAGACATCAATATGCGCATTAAGGCCAAGGGTTCGGGCCTTGAGCATGTTGAGGATTATCGCCACGACCGCGTGCTCGATGATATCGATCTACTGTCGACAGGCTATGAGTGTTTTGCCGGGGACTTCTGGTCCGGCATTGAACAGGTGGACACGGTTCGCGAGGGGAATCTCACGCTGCATCGAATTCCCCGCGCCGAGTTGCCCGACGCCTATCCCAACCAGTTTGTTTACGACGAGAAAGATTTCATCGCTTACGTTGACCATGTGGATGACGACTATGTCTATCTCGCGGTCGACAGCCGTGATCATCTGATGAATCAGCGTTTCTGGGGCTTGTCGCCACGCAATCTTGAGCAGGCGATGGCAATGCGATTACTCGACAGTGAGGACGTCGATATGACGGTCCTCACGGGACCCGCAGGCTCCGGCAAGACACTGCTGGCTCTCGCGTACGGCCTGCACGCGATTCTTGAGCAACGTAAATACAACAAGCTCATAGTGGCGCGATCCACGCCGCCGATTGCTGAGGAGATCGGTTTCTTACCGGGCACCGAGGAGGAAAAAATGGCGCCCTGGTTGGCGGCCTTTGACGACAACCTCGAGATCCTCCATGGCGCCGATGAGTGTTCCAACGGTAGCATCGAGTACGTGAAGGAGCGCGCTAATATCCAGTTCAAGTCGCTGAACTTTATGCGGGGACGCTCCTTTAATGGTGCCTACATCGTGATCGATGAAGCGCAGGGCCTTACCCAGTTCCAGCTGAAATCAATCATCAGTCGCGTGGGGGCAGACTCCAAGCTAGTGGTGCTGGGTAATCTTGCGCAAATCGATAACAAATACATCTCTCCCCTCACATCGGGGCTGACGTACCTCGTAGAAAAGCTGAAGCACTATCCTCATGCTGGCGTGATGCACGTCAACGGCATCGTGAGGTCGCGACTGGCTGCATTCGCTGAGGAGAATCTGTAGATCGCTGCAGTGGCGCCTTAGCGGGGCGCCAAGGTTAGCGGAGCTGTCGCTCTACCGTTTCCTGCGGGTTATCAAAAATCAGGAACTCCAGCCGAAGTTCGATTCGCCAGGCACCCTCACGGTCAAAATACGGTTCATCAATGCGCCAGTTGTAGCTGGGCTCGACTTCCCAGAACAGGAAGTCGCGATAGGCCTGACGGCGGAAACGCACGCCGACTTTATAGTTTTTTACAAAGTCGTAGGGTTCAGTTTGCCCGTCGGCACCTACGTATAACCAGGTTGCGCCGACGCGACCGCTGTCTCCCTCCCAGCCCCTAGCGTAGGACAGGCTGGACGACCATTCGGTACCATCTGTTTCCTCGCCGTAGAGAAACCGGGTGTAGGCCCGCACCAGTTCCCGTTCTCCCAGTGCTTTGTCGAGCACAAACCGCGATGATCCGTAGCCGCCCTCGCCGAGATCGTAGGCGAAGCGCTGCGTAAAGCGGAAATTCAGATCCTCTGCGAAGGCGTCTTGATACACAAACTTAGCGCCGGGCTTCGGGCCTGAGCTACCAAACCCTACCGTCAGGTCAAAGCGATATTTCTTATCTTCTTTTGGCCCCACTTGCAGCTGCAGGCCCACGCGGTCTTCCGAGGGGTCTTCGACGCCATTATTGCTAAAGTCATCCATGTCCTCGCCGCGAAAAACCAGATCCAGTCGCTTGGAGATTTGTGGCAGGCTGACCTTCCCGCCGATGCGGATCTTAATCTCGTTGTCGAGACGCTCATCCCAGTTGTAAATAGTTCGGAGTCGCAGTCGCGATTCCGCCTGCTCGAGGTCGCGTTCGTCGTTACCAAAGAAATTATCGACCCACTGGGTCATCTCGTTGGCCTTGCGCGCCGCGTAGTCTTTACCGCCCTCAAGCCAGTCATCATCCGACTCGATGACTTCGTCAGCCAATTCGTTGTCGTCGGTGGCGCCCGATTCAACGCTGCTGCTATCCACCGTGATTTCGGAGGCGTCGCCCTCGAACTCCTCCCCGGCCTGAGCCAGGGCAAGGCTGCCTGTTGCGGCCAGCACGACAGTCAGGAAAGGCGTGATCAGATAGGGTGCAAAAAGGTTTGTCATAAGCGGCGTCAAAGCGCGAGTTTCTCCTAGGTTACACTACCCTCATGGAATCTGTAATGACCGCACTGCAGGCAATTTTGCCGCAACACTTGCTCTCCCGCCTCATCGGCAGGCTCGCCCTGCTCAAGAACCCGGTGTGGCTCAAGAACCTGCTGATACGCACTTTTATGTCGCGGTACAACATTGATCTGACCGAGGCGACCTGCTCATCGGGCGAGGATTTCCCACATTTCAATGCGTTCTTTACGCGGTCATTGCGCGAGGGTATGCGGCCGCTTGCCAGCAGCGAGTGGTGCCACCCAGCCGATGGTGTGCTCAGCCAGCGCGGCGATATTTCGGCATCGGAGTTGGTGCAAGCCAAAGGGAGGAGTTACACCGTCAAGGCGCTGCTGGCTGGCACCGAGGAAGAGGCTGATCGCTATGCAAACGGGTCTTTCGCCACCACCTATCTCTCGCCCCGTGACTATCATAGGGTTCATATGCCCATCCGCGGCCATCTGGTGAGGACCCGATATGTGCCGGGCGATCTCTTTTCGGTGAATGCGGCCACAGTAGATCGCGTGGATGGCTTGCTCGCCCGCAATGAACGACTGGTCTGTTTTTTTGAGACGGACCGCGGCGGTGTCGCTGTGGTGCTGGTGGGCGCCATGATCGTTGCCGGCATTGCTACGGTATGGGGTGGACGCGAGCAACCGGGCAAAGGTGAGATTCGCGAGCAGGTGTGGTCTGCTGATGAGGCGCCCCTGTTGGAAGCGGGGCAGGAGCTGGGACGATTTTTTCTCGGCTCAACCGTGGTGCTGGTGACAGAGGCGTCGAATCTGCAGTGGTCTGATGAGGCGGGGGATGCCGTTAAGGTCCGCGCGTCGCTGGCGAACTAGGCATCATTTAAGGGGGGCTAGCCACCCTCTGTGAGGCTATCTGCAATCTGCTGGAAACTTTCGAAGCGTTCGATGCTGATTTCGCCGCTCTCCACAGCCGCCGCCAGCGCACAGCCCGGCTCGCTTTGATGCCGGCAGTCGCGGAAGCGGCACTGGCCCAGAAAGGGCCAGAACTCCCGGAAACCATTTGCGATGGTTTCCCGCGAAACGTGGGTCAGGCCAAAGTCGCGGACACCCGGAGAGTCGATCAGGCGCCCACCGCCGGGCAAATGAAAAAGCTCTGCCGTGGTCGTAGTGTGGCGGCCCTTGTCCGCGAGCTCAGATAACGCGCCAATGCGAATCGCCGCTTCAGGCAGCAGTCGTTTGATGAGCGAGGATTTCCCTACGCCTGACTGCCCTACCAGCACGAGCGTGTCTGACCCAATCAGCGCCGTCAGATCACTGGCATCCGGCAAGTTCTGGTGTGTCACAAGGGTGCGATAACCCAGCGCGGTATATTGCGCCAGTTGGTGCATCAGGGCATGGTCAGGGCCAATCAGATCGGCCTTATTGAGCACCAGCGCCGCCTCTACCCCCATGTTTTCGGCCGCGACCAAATAGCGGTCGATGAGGCTGCCTTGTGGCGCGGGCTCTGGTGCGAAAACGATGAGCATCAGGTCAATGTTTGCAGCGACCGGCCTTAGCCGTCCCTGCCAATCCGGGCGCTCCAGTACATTTTGCCGTGTCACCAGAGCGTCGAGTACACCGGTTTCCTCGGTCGGTAGCCACACGATATTGTCTCCGGCCACGGGCGATTCGAGATGTGCGCGCAGGTGACACAGTAAACGATCGCCCGATGGCGTCTCGATCAATGCCTGCTTGCCGTAACGCGCAATGACGACACCGTGCTGTCCCAGCTCCGGAGCATCCTGGCTCGACGCAGACCTTTGTGCCTCGATACGACGTGTTTGCTGTTCAGTAAGGCGACGTTTTGTCATCGTGCTAGTGTATGTCACCCGAGGTGAGTTGGTGCACCCAACGGCAGTAATGCCAGCGCCCCAATTGAGCTCAGGCCAAATGGGGTAGTGAGTCAGCGGCAGAGGGTAATAGGAGCGCACAGATGGCGATCAGTGACCACAACCTGATATGGGTCGACATGGAGATGACCGGTTTGGTGCCAGAGGCGCATCGTGTCATCGAGATCGCCACCATCGTCACGGATTCTAATCTGGCTGTGCTGGCCGAGGGCCCCGTCATCGCCATTCATCAACAGCCCGCTGAACTCGAGGCAATGGATGAGTGGAACACCCGGACACATACCCGGTCTGGGCTTGTTGAACGGGTTCGCAGCAGCGCCGTGACCGAGCAGGGAGCGACAGAGTCCACACTCAATTTTCTGCGCCAATGGGTGCCGGAGGGGAAGTCTCCCATGTGCGGCAACTCCATTTGCCAAGATCGACGCTTCATGGCTCGCCACATGCCAGCGTTGGAAAAGTTTTTCCACTATCGAAATTTGGACGTCAGTACGCTGAAAATATTGATGCAGCGCTGGCGCCCGGACTTGCCGGAAGCGCCAAAGCAGGGCGCGCACCAGGCGCTTGAGGATATTCGTGAGTCGATAGAGGAACTCCGTCACTACCGAACGCACTTTTTGCGAGTGGATTAACTAATACCCCTGGCCGTGCTGGACCAATGCCCAGCGCACATGCTCACGAACGAGCTCCGAGGGGTCGTCCAATGCAGATTTCAGCGCCGTGATGATTGTCTCGCTGGTTTCCGCATTGCCAAGCGCGATAGCGACGTTGCGCCGCCACTGTTGGAAGCCAATACGCCGAATGGCAGACCCTTCGGTATGCGAAAGGAAAGTCGACTCATCCCAGCGAAAACACGCCACCAGATCTATAGCGTCTAGATCGTGTCGCGGCGCGAAGTCGGGCTCGCTGGTAGCTTGCGCAAACTTGTTCCAGGGACACACCAGCTGACAGTCGTCACAGCCATAGATCCGGTTGCCCATCGCCGGGCGAAGTGATTCCGGGATCACGCCATCGAATTCGATGGTGAGGTAGGAGATGCACTTTCTGGCATCCAGCACCCAGGGGGCGATGAAGGCATCGGTCGGGCAAATATCGAGGCAGGCATGGCAGCTTCCACAGTGTTCGGTCTGCTGCGGTGGATCAGCGGGCAACGGCACGTCGGTGTAAATCTCGCCGAGAAAAAACCAGGAGCCTGCCTTGTCGTTGATCAGCATGGTGTTTTTGCCGATCCAGCCAAGCCCTGCGTTTTCGGCCAGCGCGCGTTCCAACACGGGAGCGCTGTCTACGAAGGCGCGGTACTGACCGCCGCCCAGCTCGGCTTCAATCCGTTTGGCCAGCTTGGCGAGGCGTCCGCGCATGAGCTTGTGATAATCCCGCCCGAGTGCGTACCGAGAGATGTAGGCCTTGTCGGATGAAGCAAGAATAGCCTCGGGGTCCTCGCCTGCGGGCAGGTAGTCCATTCGAGCGGTGATCACGGTGCTGGTTCCCGGCACCAGGTCTTCCGGATGAGAGCGCTTGCTACCATGGCTCGCCATCCAATCCATCTCGCCGTGATAGCCGGCTGCGAGCCACTTGGCGAGGTAGTCTCTGTGCTGGGCAAGATCAATGCCGGTAAAACCCAAAGCCTGAAATCCCATTTCCTGCCCCCACTGACGGATGGTATCGAGGGTGGCTGAGGCAGCAGGATCTGGTGACTTGTCAGTGCTCGGGTTGGAGTCTGTCATGGTGAGATTGTGACAGATGCTGGGCCTGGCGCGTTACACTTCAACCATGACCCACGCCTTGTCCCATCTCCGAGAATTTGCTCTAGCTGACGAGTCGGCGACGCTCGCGCTGGGTGGGCGGGTCGCAGGCACGGCGCAGGTGCCGCAGGTTATTTTTCTTCGGGGGGATCTGGGCGCCGGCAAGACCACTTTTAGTCGCGGATTTTTGCGTGGGCGCGGTCATGATGGTTCAGTGAAGAGCCCAACCTACACATTGGTGGAGCCTTATGAGGCCGTGCCCGGGGGGCCGGTTTTTCACCTCGATCTCTACCGGCTGGGAGACGCGCAGGAATTGACCTATCTAGGGCTGGGCGATTACCTCGCAGCGCAGGGCATTCTGCTGATCGAGTGGCCAGAACGTGCTGAGGCGCAGCTCCCACCGGCCACTCTCGACATTACGCTGACCCCCGATGGATTTGGACGTAAGGCGATGGTTCGAGCCGGCAACCCCGAGCTTCTCGAGGCGCTGTGAGATGGATATGACGGTGACGATGAGTTGTGACAGTGCCGCGATCCGCACAGCGTCGGGCCTGCGCTTAGGCCAGACTGTGTTGAGCAGCCTGACGGCGATCGCATTAGTGCTGACTTTAATCCCAGCCGCCCATGCTGCCGACGTCAATGCGGTGCGGCTCTGGCGGGCACCCGATCACACCCGGGTGGTGCTCGATCTTTCTGAGTCTGCGGACTTCAGCACGCTGTCACTCGAGAACCCCCAGCGGTTCGTGGTCGATTTGTCGCGCAGCCAGCTGAGCGCCAGCCTGACGTCGCTACCGTTGGAGGGCACGCCGATCAGCGGGGTGCGTTCCGGTATCCGAAAGGGCACAGATCTGCGCCTGGTTTTTGATCTCAGTGCCCTGGTCCGCACCTCGGTATTTCTGCTACCGCCGAACGAAACCACGGGTCATCGGGTCGTGATCGATCTATTCGACGACACGGTGTCAGTGGCGCCACAGCCGGTGCTGTCGGTGGAGTCACTCGATGAGCGCCGCGATATTGTGATCGCCATCGACCCAGGCCATGGCGGAGAGGATCCGGGCGCATCTGGGCCCGGCGGTTTGAGAGAGAAAACCGTGGTGCTCCAGATTGCGCGACGCCTCGAGAGCCAGCTGGCAGAGATACCGGGGTTCACGCCGGTGCTGGTTCGTAGTGGCGACTACTATGTGAGCCTCAAAAACCGCCGTGATCAAGCGCGCCGGCTTGAGGCCGATCTGTTTGTGTCAATCCACGCCGATGCGTTCCGCGAAAAATCAGCTCACGGCGCGTCGGTGTATGCGTTGTCCATGCGCGGAGCGACGTCCACGACCGCCCAATACCTTGCTGATACAGAAAATGCGGCCGACTTGGTGGGAGGAGTAGAGCTGGCGGACATGGACCCGATGCTGGCAGGTGTGCTCGCTGACCTCTCTATGACAGGGACTCTGGACACCAGTCTCAATTTAGGCGCATTGATTCTCGAGCAGATCGACGGGGTGGCCCGTCTGCATAAAAAAAGAGTTGAGCAAGCGGGGTTTGCGGTTCTTAAATCACCCGATGTGCCATCGCTACTGATCGAAACAGGCTTTATTTCCAATCCCGGTGAAGCGGAGAGACTTGCCACGCCCGCCTATCAGGACAAGATGGCGCGAGCGATTCGGCGAGGCATTCAAAGTTGGTTCGCGCGGCAGCCCCCACCGGGTACGCTGCTGGCATGGCAGCGCGAGCAAGGGGGAAGGGAAGTGACCATTGCTGCTGGCGATACGCTGTCGGAAATTGCCGAGCGCTACGGCGTGACCGTTGCTTCGATCAAAACCAACAATGGCCTCAATCGCGACGTGATCTTTGTTGGCCAGACGCTGGTGGTTCCAGAGGGATGACAGTGATTCGTATCCTCGAGCCTCGGCTAGCCAATCAGATCGCTGCGGGTGAAGTCGTTGAGCGACCCGCGTCTGTGATCAAAGAGGCTGTGGAGAATAGTCTTGATGCGGGTGCGACCCGCATCGATATCGATGTGGAGGCGGGCGGCACACGGTTACTGCGTATCCGCGATGACGGGCTTGGCATGGGTGAGGGTGACCTGGCGCTGTCGCTGGCGCGTCACGCAACGAGCAAGATAGGCAGCATCGAAGACTTGGAAGCGGTGGCGTCGCTGGGCTTTCGCGGTGAAGCTCTGGCCTCGATCGCTTCGGTATCGCGCCTGCTGTTAACTTCAAACACCGACCAAGCTTCTGCTCAGGGCAGGCAAGCGCTTTGTGAGGGGAGGGAGATGTCGGTGGCGGTTCGCCCGGCACCTCACCCTAGGGGGACCACACTTGAGGTGCGTGACCTGTTTTATAACACCCCTGCGCGGCGCAAGTTTCTGCGCACCGAGAAAACCGAGTTTGGGCACATTCATGAGGTGATAAAACGACAGGCGCTCTCTCGGCCTGATGTGGCATTCACGTTACGGCATAACGGTAAGCAGACGCTGCAGCTCGGTGCGGCGACGGTCGACAGCGAGCGCGATCGCAGGATTGCCGCTATTTGTGGAAAGGAGTTTGCCGAGCGAAGCGTATCGGTCGCGCGCGAAGCCGGTGCGCTTAAGCTGTGGGGTTGGGTGGCGGAGCCTACCTTCTCAAGGAGCCAGGCTGATCTGCAGTACTTTTTTGTTAACGGTCGGGTGATCCGCGACAAATTGGTTTCTCATGCTATCCGGCAGGCCTATCGTGATGTGCTGTTCCATGGACGCCACCCAGCGTTTGTTCTCTTCCTCGAGCTGGATCCGTCGGGGGTTGATGTCAATGTTCACCCTACCAAGCACGAGGTGCGTTTTCGGGACAGTCGCGGCGTACACGACTTTCTATTCGGCACATTATCTCGCGCACTAGGTGATGTGCGCCCCGGACAATCCGCGGCGGTCGCGGCTGACGAGGCGCTCGAGTCTCATGCCTATCAAGCGACGATAGGTTTATCTCCCGGGGGGACACCCTCTCTGATGCCGGCGGACACCGCGTCGGCGCAGACCGCGTATTGGGGAGAGCGTCCAGTCGGTGATCAGGGGCCGCCTCACTCCGGTTACGCGCTGACGCTTCTACAGCGAGACCGCGGGGTTCCACAGCCAGACTTTTCTCAGCATGGTGGCGAGATTCCGCCACTGGGCTTTGCCGTGGCGCAACTTCACGGGGTCTACATTCTCGCTGAGAACCAGCACGGACTGGTGCTTGTGGACATGCATGCCGCTCACGAACGTATTACCTATGAACGGCTCAAGCAGGCGAGGGAAAGCAGTGGTATCACACGCCAGCCGTTGTTAGTGCCAGTCACTCTCGCTGTATCCAGTCGAGAGGCGGCGATTGCAGCGGAACAGACAGAGGAACTGGCATCGTTAGGCGTCGTGGTTGAGGCGGTTGGAGAGGAAGCGGTGGTGTGTCGCGAGCTCCCAGCGCCGCTAATAGAAGCTGATGCTGAAGCACTGGTGCGCGATGTGTTATCGGATCTGCTGGAATTTGGAACGAGTGATCGCATCGCCAGCTCGCTGGACGAGTTGTTGTCGACCATGGCTTGCCACGGATCCGTGCGTGCCAATCGGCGGCTGACATTGCCCGAGATGAATGCCCTACTGCGGGACATGGAGCAGACCGAGCGATCGGGTCAATGCAATCATGGCCGCCCCACCTGGGTTCAGCTTGGTATGGATGATCTAGACAAGCTGTTTTTGCGAGGTCGCTGAGCAATGGGCGAGCGTGTGCTGGCTCTTATGGGGCCCACGGCCTCGGGGAAATCGGCGCTTGCTGAGCGACTGGCTGAGCGCTTCGATGGCGAACTGATCAGTGTGGACTCGGCCTTGGTATACCGGGGGTTGTCGATTGGGGCCGCGAAGCCTGATTACCCGCACCATCTGGTTCATATTCGGAATCCTGATGACCCCTACACTGCAGCTGATTTTGCGACAGACGCCAAGCAATGTATCGATGAGATTCGGGCGAGGGGCCGGCGCCCCATTCTGGTGGGGGGTAGCATGTTGTATTTTCGGGCTCTGATTCAGGGGCTCGATGAGGTGCCGCCCATTGACCCGCAGGTCCGTGCTCGAATAGAAGCCGAAGCTAAACAGGTTGGTTGGCCAGCCATGCATCAGCAACTTGCCGAGGTCGATCCTCTCACCGCAGAGCGCCTTCACCCCAATCATAGTCAGCGCATCTGCCGCGCATTGGAGGTCTACCAGGGCACGGGTGCGCGGCTCAGCGATTGGCAGCAAGGAAACACCACCTCCGAATCAGACGACTATGAGTGCATTTCGCTGTGCCCCCAGGATCGCGCCGCACTGCATGCGCGAATCGCTAGTCGACTAGACGCCATGTTTGATCAGGGATTGGTGGCAGAGGTCACGCGCCTCTATGAGCAGGGGAACCTGCATACCGAGCTGCCCGCTATCCGCGCGGTGGGGTATCGGCAGGTGTGGGCCTATCTGGACGGCCAAAGTGACCTTGGCGAGTGCCGAGAAAAGGTACTGTTTGCGACGCGACAGCTGGCGAAGCGGCAGCTGACCTGGCTCCGCAGCTGGCCTGGTTTGACTTGGATTTGGACGGATGCTGAAGGACATATACTGCCCCACGCTGACTCGGCCGAAGCACCCAGTGAGCTCAGTAATGACGAGGGATCCAGCTTTTTAGAGAGGGAGTGGCATACCCGGATTCAGGAGTTGATGCGGAACTTTTGAGTGACGTGACAATCGTAGTACAATATGGACACTCCACCACGGTGGAGTTTTTTTGTCGCTAATGAATTGGCGGCCGTGATGCGCTTTTCGTGAAGAGCGCCGTGTTTTGACAATGATATTAAGGAGTAACCATGTCGAAAGGGCATACGCTACAAGACCCTTACCTCAACGCGCTTCGCAAGGAAAGGATCCCCGTCTCGATCTACCTCGTCAACGGCATCAAACTTCAGGGTCAGATCGAATCCTTCGACCAGTTTGTCGTGTTATTGAAAAATACTGTGTCGCAGATGGTCTATAAGCACGCTATCTCCACCGTCGTACCGGCGCGCAACGTGCGTCTGCCTGCCGCGGATGGCGAGGCGCCAGCTGAAGACTGACTACCGGGCGCTTCGTATGGAGCGCGTCTGATACATCATGTTCTTTGAGCGTCATCAGGGCGGAGAGCGCGCTGTGCTTGTGCAGTTGCAATTAGCCGGTGCGGAGCGTGACCTCAGTCTTCTGGAGTTCGAGGAACTGGTGGCGTCTGCCGGCGGTGACCCTGTGGCAACGATCACAGGGTCGCGCAACGCGCCCCATGCCAGAACATTCGTGGGCGAGGGTAAGCTCGAGGAAATCGCTCAGGCCTGCCAAACTCACGAGGCAGAACTTGTCATCTTCAACCACGCGCTCAGCCCGAGTCAGGAGAGGAACCTCGAGCAGGTTTTGTCCTGCAGAGTACTTGCGCGCACGGGTTTGATTCTCGACATCTTTGCCCAGCGCGCTCGCACCCATGAGGGAAAACTTCAGGTAGAGCTGGCTCAGCTCACCCACATGAGCACCCGGCTGATAAGAGGGTGGACTCACCTCGAGCGGCAGAAGGGCGGTATTGGGCTCCGGGGCCCGGGTGAAACCCAGCTGGAAACCGACCGCCGCTTGCTGCGAGCCCGTATCAAGTCGATACAGTCGCGATTGGGGCGGGTCCGCAATCAGCGCGAACAAAGTCGCCGAGCAAGACGACGGGCCGAGCTACCCGTGTTGTCTCTCGTGGGTTACACCAATGCCGGCAAGTCAACGTTGTTCAATCGTGTAACCACTTCCGAGGTGTATGCGGCGGATAAGCTTTTTGCGACGCTGGATCCCACCTTGGCCAGGGTCGACGTAGACCATCTTGGCCCGGTGCTCTTTGCCGATACCGTGGGCTTTATCTCGGATCTACCTACGACGCTAGTGGAGGCCTTTAAAGCCACGCTGGAGGAAACCGCCAACGCCAGCTTGCTGCTCCACGTCGTCGACGTTTCCGCCAGCAATCGTGATGAGCTGATGGCCGATGTTGAGGCGGTGCTGGGTGAGATTGAGGCCGACGGATTACCCCAACTGGTTGTCTTTAATAAGCTGGACCTGCTGGATCAACCAGCGCGCATTGTGCGCAATGAGACAGGCACCCCGACGGCGGTCTACTTGTCCGCCGTGACGGGCGAGGGTGTGGAATTGCTCTTCGACGCCATTCGCGAGCGTCTCGCGGTGACGCTATTCGACGAGGAGATCACCCTGGCGCCTAAAAGCGCACGTTTACGCGCCACACTCTATGAAATGGGCGCGGTCTGCACGGAGCAGTGGCAAGCTGACGGCAGTAGCCGACTCCATGTGCGTTTACCGTTGGCTGATTGGCGCCGGCTCAATGTTTGAGCGGGCCTAAAACGGCCCCGGCTCCCTCTGTAGTGATCAGCCAAACATGCAATGAGCGGTAAAAACAGAGGAGACAGCAACAAGGGCAGCTATTGGACAAAAACTGATGCGGCGGGAAGTCCCGTTGTCAGTGCTAACAAAGCCCCGAATAGCGCCCCGGGTTTGTTAGACTACCCGGCCTACTGATGAGGAAGCGACTTATGTCATGGAATGAGCCCGGGGGCGGTAATAAAGGCCCCCGCGATCCTTGGGGCGGAGGCAACCAAGGCCCGCCTGATCTCGACGAAGCTTTTAAAAAGCTTCAACAGCGCATTGCCGGCATGTTTGGCGGCGGTCGCGGTGGCAGCGGCCCTGCGAAGGGTGGCCTCTCCGGTGCGCTTCTGGGCGTTGTCTTCGGCGGCATCCTTTTGGTCTGGGGCCTGATGGGTTTCTACCAGCTGGATGAGCAGGAGCGTGCTGTTGTGCTGCGCTTTGGTGAATACCACGCCACACTCACGCCAGGCCTGCAGTGGAATCCGCCTCTGGTTGATGAAGTGATTACGGTAAACACCACGAAAGTCCGAGCAGCGGGCCTGCGTGAAGTGATGTTGACCCAAGACGAGAATATCGTTGAGGTCAGCATGTCCGTACAGTATGTGATCGACAGTCCGAAGGACTTTGTGTTGCAGGTGCGCGACCCTGAAGTGTCGTTGCAACATGCTGCGCAGAGTGCGCTCCGACATGTCGTCGGTGATACCACTATGGATCTGGTGTTGACCGAGGGTCGTGCAGCGATTGGCTTTGATGTGCGTGGCCGCCTTCAGCAGTATCTTAACGATTACACCACTGGTATTCGCGTCTCTACAATCAACATCGATGAGTCAAAGCCGCCTGCGCAGGTGCAAGGGGCATTTGACGACGTGATCAAAGCGCGGGAAGACGAAGAACGAGTCAAGAACGAGGCTCAGTCCTACGCGAATGGCATCGTGCCTGAGGCGCGAGGTCGCGCACAGCGCGTGATGGAGGAATCAAACGCATATCGGGATCAGGTGATTGCGCGTGCAGACGGCGAGGCGCAGCGGTTTGAGCAATTGCTGGCCGAGTACGAGAAGGCGCCCGAAGTGACCCGTGAGCGCCTATACCTTGATACGGTGCAAGCGGTGTTTGCCAATACTAATAAAGTGATGGTCGACGTGGACGGCGGTAATAATGT
>JBELDB010000031.1:0-16416 GCA_042094525.1 Congregibacter sp.
CTACCCTCTGCGACGTAGCCCTCGTTATCCAGCAGCAGCGCCTCCTCGAAACCGGCATCCATCGCTTCTCTGAGCGCCAGAATGGAATTGATGTAGTTGCCGTTGGCCTTCGCTTTACACATCGTGATGTTCACGTGGTGACGGGTGTAACTCGACGTCGCAATGCGAATACCGCGGTCTCTGGCCTCGGGGTCCATGTATGAAGGCCACGCCCATGACGCCACCATGACATGAGTCTTGAGGTTGTCGGCACGCAGGCCCATCCCCTCAGAGCCGAGGAAACACATGGGCCGGATGTACGCCTCATCCAAATCGTTAGCCCTGACGACCTCACGTTGTGCTGCGTTCAGGGTCTCTTTGTCGTAGGGCATGTCCATGCGCAGAATATGTGCCGAGCGGAATAGCCGATCGGTGTGCTCCTTGAGACGGAATATCGACGTCCCTTCGCGGGTCTTGTACGCGCGGACACCTTCGAAGACCCCCAAACCGTAATGGAAGGTATGGGTCAGCACATGAACCCGCGCTTCCTGCCAGGGCACCATTTCGCCATCGAGCCAGATGTGGCCGGTGAGTTTTGAGAGGTCCATGTCGTTTCCTTTCTGTTTGCGAGGACAGCCTATGCCATCAGCACGCCGGGGGCAGAATTTTACCCTGCCTGCAGCCCCGGTAATAAGGCTTCGGTAATTTGTTTGACTTGCTCGCAGTGAGTATCAAACCGTCCTATATCTGTCTCTGCGGGGTGTCCCTGCAGCGCCAGAGCATGTGTCTCGCTTCGATAAGCCAAATACGCCTGCGAGAGCGTTTCTACGTCGCGGGTCGACATCAGCCCTGCATGCTCGATCACGTCGAGCAAACGAATGACATCGGGCCACTGGGTCAACGCAATATGCTGGTTGGCGTATGCCAGAACGAGGTATTGCACCACAAATTCAATATCGACAATACCTCCGGAATCGCGCTTGAGATCGAAGCGATTGCCGGTGCGCCCTGACGCGCTGTGTTCAGCGCGCATTTTCTCGCGCATCTCGCACACGGCCGCGGCAACAACCGGCCGCTCTCTCGGCATAGCCAGAATTTCTGCGCGTAATGCCTCCAGCGATGCCTTGAGCGATGCGTCTCCAGCGACCACTCGCGTGCGCACCAGAGCCTGATGCTCCCACACCCAAGCAGACTCTCGTTGATATCGGCGTAGCGAGGACAAGGTGGTTGCCACCAGGCCAGAATCTCCATCCGGGCGGAGCCGAAGGTCCACCTCATAAAGCCTTCCAGAATAAGTCTGCGCAGACAAAACATGCACAACGCGCTGTGCAAGTCGGGTATAGAAGCGGGTGTTGTCGACCACTTTGGGCCCGGCGGTCTCTCCTTCTGCACCGTCGAAAACAAAGACCAGATCAAGGTCTGAGCCGTAACTCAGCTCCAAGCCACCGAGCTTCCCGTAGGCCATGACCGCAAACCCAGCAGATTCCGACTGGGGCTCACCGTAGCGCTGCACCAGTTCAGCGCGAGCCAAAGCAACGGCCTGCTCGATCATCACTTCTGCCAGAAAAGTGAGGTTATCGCTCACTTTCATGATGGGCAGTGTGCCGGTGAGCTCGCTGGCTGCGACCCGCAAAATCACACCGTCTTTTATGCGGCTGAGTGCACTCATCTGTGCCTCGAGGTCCTCCTCAGGTATACGCAGCAACTGTTGCCTGACCAAAGCATGGAGCTCCTCGCGACTGGGCGCGCTGTAAAGCGTCGACTCATGAAGCAACTCGTCAACCAACTCTGGGCGTGCAGCAAGGCGCTCCGACAGCCAGATACTCGACGCCACCAGGGTGAGCAGATGCTCTAGAGCGCGCGGGTTCTCCTGAAGGAGAACGAGGTAGGCGCTACGACGACAGACCGCTCGCACAAACGGCAGGCTCCGTGTCAGGGCGGAGTCGGGTTCAGGCGTAGCGGCGGCCATTTCACAGAGCAACGGCAGGAAAGCCTCGAGGCGCCGCCGCCCTTCTGGCTGCAGCGCCGCGACCCAGGCGTTGTCCAAAAACGACTCCACTGCCGCCCAGCTCTCATCGGCCCGCGGGTAACCGATCTCCCGCAAGGCATTTTCGCCGAGCAGGGAGAACGACAACCGCGAGGAGTTCGGCGCGCGAGTCATCTCTTCAGGAGCTTCGCTGGTAGGCTCTGCGATCAGGTCGTTGAAAAGGTCCTCTACCTCACGGCGCGCCTCACTGAGGTGTGCCTCCAGCGTTGCCCAATCCGCAAAGCCCGACAGCAGCGCCAGCTGTGCCTGCGGCACCGGCTCGCGCGGCAAGGACTGGGTCTGCCTATCCTGCATGGCTTGTAAAGCATGTTCGATCCGGCGCTGAAGGCGATAATGTGTCGCCAGACGTCTGGCTTGATCAGCTGTAAGCACCTCAGCTCGCGCTAGCGCCGCCAAAGTCGACAGCAATGAACGGCTGCGTATTTCCGGAATTCGCCCGCCATGAATCAACTGCAGGCTCTGGGCAACGAACTCGATTTCCCGGATACCGCCGGCGCCGCGCTTCAGATCATCATCGATTCCGAGTCGCGTGACCTCTGCGCGCATCATGCTTTTCATGTCCCTTAGCGCTGCAATCACCGAAAAGTCGGTGTAGCGGCGATACACAAAGGATCCCAGCATGCTCATCAGACTCTCTTGCGCCTCGGGAGTGCCGGTAATCGGCCTTGCCTTGATCATGGCGTAGCGTTCCCACTCTCTACCCTGCTCCTGGTAGTAGACCTCCAGTGCGTTGTATGACCCCACCAACGCACCACTGTCGCCGTAAGGCCTCAGACGCATATCGACTCTGAACGCGAAACCCTCCTCGGTCACCGCATCCAGCAGGCGGATGACCATCTGGCCGAGACGAATAAAAAAGGCTTGGTTGTCGAGTTCCTGGCGCCCTCCCTGGGTATGCCCGGTCTCGGGGTATGCAAAGATCAAATCGATATCAGAAGAGAAGTTCAGCTCATTGCCGCCTAGCTTGCCCATGCCCAAGACCACAAGCGGCTGCGGCTGACCGCTGTCGGCACCCAGTGGGACGCCATATTTTTCCTCCAACGCGGTGGTTGAGCAGCTGACCGCCGCACGAATACAGCAGTCAGCAAGCTGGCTGAGCGCCTCAAAAGCGTCTTCAACGCTGGCAAGCTTTGCGTAATCTCGCCAGAGGATTCGCAGCATCTCCTGGTGACGAAAAATCCTTAGGGCGGCCATTAACTCCGGCTCAGATTGAGCCGGCGTTAGGAGCCTAGACAGCGCCTGATCCCAGTCCTGAGCCGCCCAATGCCGGCTCTGCAGCAAGCTCCCGTCATGCAGCCCGTCGCATAGCCACTCGTGATGGCGAGCGACCTGCTCTCCAAAAAAATCACTGCAGGAGAGGAGCTCTTGAAAGGAACGCCACTGGTCCGCCGATTGAACTGCCTCGGTGAGCGCGGCATAGGCTGCTTCACCAATGCGTGTCGCCAAACGCGATATGGCACTGCCAAGGCGATCCTCCATCCACATGGGCCTGTCGAGATCCTGAGACATGTGTGAGCGGGCTCTGTCCGATCAATAGCGCTAGCCTATCGGCAAGCCGACGCGCCCGCCACCAATGCAGCAGCTCGCGCGACAGCAAGATTTTTTACCCTTTCTCACAACTTGAAGACTCGGTAGGATGCGCCTCCCAGAAAGACCACCTCGAGGTGGTCTCTGACTATTAACGCCAGCAGACACCATGACTGACACAGCGCATCACATTGCCTGGTTTCGCCACACGGGTCCCTATATCAAGGCTCACCGTGGGCGGACCTTTGTGATCTATTTGGGTAACGGCGCGCTGGAGTCAAATGGGCTGTTTACCCTGGTCCACGACATGGCGCTACTCCATTCTTGGGGCGTCAAACTGGTGTTGGTGCATGCCACACGAGAGGCCATTGATGCGGCACTGCCAACCGACCAGACCGCGCAGTTCCATGACGGGGTCCGCATTACAGACGACCAGACGCTTGCCGTTGCCAGCGATATAGCGGCGCGCCAGCGCGTCCAGCTAGAGCGGTTGCTTTCAATGGGCCTACCCAACACACCACTGACCGGCGCGCGACTGAGAGTCCTAAGCGGAAATGTCATCACAGCCAGACCCATTGGCATCCGTGACGGCATCGACTATCTGCACAGCGGTACGGTGCGTCGAGTCGATGCTGAAGGTGTGCGAGCAATAGTCGATCACGATGCGATCGCTCTACTCTCCCCGCTGGGCTACTCCCCGGCCGGAGAACTGTTTAGCGTGAGCGCCAGCGAGGTCGCGGAGAAAGTGGCCGTGGCGATTGGCGCTGATAAATTGATTTTTCTTGACCGCCATCCAGGCTTGCAGACCGCTGACGGAAAACTGATTCGACAGTGCACGATTGACTCGGCAGTGGCACTGGACATCGTTGACCCCGAGCAACAACGATTACGTGACAGCGCCTGCCGTTCCTGCGCCACCGGTGTCGCCCGAAGTCATCTACTCAGCTACGAGCACGAGGGTGGACTGCTTGAAGAGCTTTTCACCCACGATGGCTCTGGCACTTTGATCGCGCAAAACCCGTACGAATTGGCCAGAGCAGCAGACATCGACGATATCGCAAGCATCGTGGAATTGATTCGACCACTCGAAGACAGTGGTGCGCTGGTCAAGCGCTCTCGCGAGCGTCTTGAGGAGGAGATCGGTTATTTCTCTATTCTCGAGCGAGACGGCCGGGTATTGGCCTGCGCGGCACTTTACCCCTATTCAGACGAAGGCGTAGGAGAGATCGCTTGTGTCGCGACTCATCCCGACTATCGTGGCGAAGGGCGCGCGCGACAACTTCTGGAGGAACTGATCGCCGAGGCCGCAGCGCGCGCGCTCTCTCACGTCTTTGTGCTCACCACACAAGGCACGCATTGGTTTCTCGAACAGGGCTTTGAAGTCGCGAGCATGGATGAGTTGCCGGTCGAGAAACAACAACTCTATAACTGGCAGCGCAACGCGGCGGTGCTGCGGCGAGCAGTCTGAAGTCCTCAGACGCCAGTGGTAAGCTAGCGTCCCACTTGTAATCACCACCCGGAGAATTCGATGCCCCAATATCGATCTCGCACTTCGACAGCCGGACGCAATATGGCAGGCGCCCGAGCTTTATGGCGTGCAACCGGCATGCAGGATGAGGACTTCGAAAAACCCATCATTGCGGTGGTGAATTCGTTCACCCAGTTCGTTCCCGGGCACGTGCACCTCAAAGACCTCGGGCAATTGGTCGCGCGTGAGATTGAAGCCGCCGGCGGCGTCGCAAAAGAGTTCAATACCATCGCCGTGGACGACGGTATTGCCATGGGCCACGACGGCATGTTGTACAGCCTGCCATCCCGGGACCTCATTGCCGACTCTGTTGAGTACATGGTCAACGCCCACTGCGCGGATGCCATGGTCTGTATTTCCAACTGCGACAAGATTACCCCCGGCATGCTGAATGCCGCCATGCGGCTTAATATTCCCGTTGTGTTTGTTTCGGGTGGCCCAATGGAAGCCGGCAAGACCGCGCTGTCCGAGCACAAGCTGGATCTGGTTGATGCGATGGTGATCGCCGCGGACTCCAGCGCCGACGATGCCACGGTAGAGGCTTATGAACGCTCGGCCTGTCCGACCTGCGGTTCTTGCTCAGGCATGTTCACCGCCAACTCGATGAATTGCCTGACCGAGGCTTTGGGGCTCAGTTTGCCTGGCAACGGATCGCTACTGGCAACCCACGCAGACCGTGAGCAACTGTTTTTGCGCGCGGGTCGCCTGATCGTGGAATTAGCGCAGCGCTGGTACGAGCAGGACGACGCCACGGCACTGCCGCGCGAGATTGCCAGCCGACGCGCATTTGAGAACGCCATGAGTCTTGATGTCGCGATGGGGGGATCGACCAACACGATCTTACACCTGCTCGCTGCAGCGCAAGAGGCCGGGGTGGATTTCGATATGGCCGCGATTGATACGCTATCTCGCAGTATTCCGCAGCTGTGCAAAGTAGCACCGAGCACACCGCTCTACCATATGGAAGACGTGCACCGAGCCGGCGGCGTAATGGCCATCCTCGGTGAGCTCGCACGAGGAGACTTGCTCCATCTGGACTGTCCAACTGTCCATAGTGCCAGTCTCGGCGACGCCCTGATCCACTGGGACATCATGCAGACCGAGGCGGAGAGTGTTCGCACTCTCTACGCGGCCGGCCCTGCTGGCATTCCCACCCAGCAGGCGTTCAGCCAAGACCTCCGTTGGCCCAGCCTCGACACCGACCGGAAAGGAGGATGTGTGAGAGAGATGGCGCACGCCTACTCGCAGGAAGGCGGACTGGCCGTGTTGTTTGGCAACCTTGCCGAATTGGGCTGCGTGGTCAAAACCGCCGGGGTGGACGAGGAGTCGCTGCAGTTCACCGGACCTGCTCATATTTGTGACAGCCAAGAGGCAGCGGTCGCTGACATTCTTGAAGACCGCGTGAAAGCCGGGGATGTGGTGATTGTCCGCTACGAAGGGCCCCGTGGCGGGCCAGGCATGCAGGAAATGCTTTATCCCACTAGCTACCTCAAATCAAAAGGGCTTGGGAAGGCCTGCGCACTGATCACCGACGGCCGCTTCTCTGGTGGCACCTCGGGGCTATCCATTGGGCATGTCTCACCTGAAGCAGCAGCAGGCGGCACAATTGCTCTGGTCGAACCGGGTGACCCCATTGAGATCGATATTCCCGCACGGACAATCAACGTGCTGGTGGATGACGCGACGCTTGCGAGTCGGCGCGAAGCCATGGACCAAAGTCCCCGCGCCTGGCAGCCCGACACAGATCGTCCCCGTCAGGTATCCACCGCGCTCAAGGTTTACGCGAGCATGGTGACTAGTGCAGACAAGGGCGCTATCCGCGATCAGTCCCTCATCAAGGGCTAGCCGCCTCTGCATTCTGTGCAGCAAGCGCGGCCAGATCATCGCGCAAAGACTGCAAGCGGTTGCGTAATTTCCGGTCCTGTTTATCAGTCCGCGCGATCAACACGTCCCGGGACAACTGCAGAATGACTTCACCATTATGATCTATGCCCTCTCGATAAGCGGGCAGGAGGGCATCATCGCGGCCGGCGATCAGGGCGCGCACCTGATCAGGCCAGTCAGGTGGGTCTTCCAAGAGGATCGCTGACAAATCGGTTATCCAAACCCGTCGATCCTCCAGCCAAAAACGGTCCAAGCGCGTCATTTCTGCGACGCCATCCGCGATGCGGTCGGTCTGCTCAGCTGTCAGCGAGCCAAGATACCGACTCAGCTGTTTGTCGAAACGCGACTCAAGATCTTCACGGTACTCTGTGTCGCTGCGTGCCAGCCTGTCCTCCTCGAACTCTTCCTGCTTGGAGATCAAGGTGTCAACAAACTGCTGCGTCTGTTCCGGTGTCAGATCTTGTCCCGTGCTCAGCAGTAGCTCAAGAAATGGATCCTGAAAGCGAATCGCGGCCTCCTCAATGCGATCAGCCATCGCGCGGGTGTCATCCAGCGGCACACCTTCATCGAGAATGATCAACGCATCATCTAACAGCACCACGTAAGCGGGTAACTCTTCACGGCGGTGCCAATCCAGCAGGGTTTCCAAGCGAGCGTCGAAGCGCGCCTGTTGTTCAGAGTCCAGTGACACATAGTCATCGAGATACCAGCGCACGAGAATATCGACACGGTTGTAGATGAGCTGGGTTGCTGAGCAGCCGCTCAGCGTTAATGCGAGCAAACACCACCCGAGAAGGCGGGCTAGACGCCGGGCAACTCCATAGCGAACAACTGACGGCTGAAGCGCGGGACTCATCACACGCAAGTCATCACCAAGTGCGGCTAGTCGCGCTCGAAACCGCCCCGCTAACGACGGGAATGTGCCTATACCTAAGCCGCGTTGGCGAGCATCTGGCCGCGACCATCCAGTGCGGAGAGAATCGCCGCCAGCGATGCCTGCACGATATCGTGACTGCGGCCGACACCACATGGGCGTTCGCCATCGATATTGAGTTGTACGTAACACACTGCCTCCGCGTCAGCACTCTGGCCCAGCGTGTGCTCAGAGTACTCCACCACCACGATATGTCGGCCGGTAAAGATCTCCATCGCCTGAACAAATGCATCGACCACACCATTGCCCCTGCCGGTCAAGGCTACTTCACCCTGCGGCCCATGCAGAGTGACCTCAAGACCATCGGATTCGTCCTGCCGTGACAGCTGGTAATTACCCAACTGCCACCGGTCAGCCGTACTCAGGTAGGTCTCACTGAACAACGCAAAAATATCGTCACTGGAGACCTCAGCTTCGCTGTCCTCCGCCAGGTCCTGCACGGCGGCACTGAAATCGACCTGCAGCCAGCGCGGCAGTTCCAGCCCGTAGTCTCGACGCAACACATGGGCGACACCACCCTTCCCGGACTGGCTATTAATCCGAATTACCTCTTGATACGTTCGACCGATATCAGCAGGATCAATTGGCAAATAAGCCACATCCCAAACTTCGTCAACGTCACGCTTGGACAGGCACTTGTGAATCGCATCCTGATGACTGCCAGAGAAGGCGGTGAAAACAAGCTCCCCTGCGTACGGATGTCGAGGATGGACAGGCAACTGGGTGCATTCCCGGGCCACCGTACAAATCTCATCCATGTGGGTGAAATCGAGCAGAGGGTCCACACCTTGGCTGTAAAGATTCATCGCCATGGTCATGATGTCCATGTTGCCGGTGCGCTCACCATTACCCAGCAGCGTGCCTTCCACCCGGTCCGCCCCGGCCATTACGCCTAGCTCGGCGGCGGCAACGGCGCAGCCCCGGTCATTGTGGGTATGCAGGGAAATAATCAGTGACTCGCGGTTCTTAACATGATCACAGAACCACTCGATCTGATCTGCGTAGATGTTGGGCGTGCTCATTTCTACCGTGGCCGGCAAGTTGATAATCACCGGCCGATCAGGAGTCGGTGCCAAAACCTCGTTCACCGCATCGCAGACCGATACGGCAAACTCCATTTCTGTGCCGGTAAAGCTCTCGGGGCTATACTCAAATACCCACTCTGTCTCGGGGCGGGCGTCTGCGGCTTCTTTAATCAGCTGCGCGCCATTGACTGCAATGTCCCGAATACCGTCCCGATCGAGACCAAATACGTATTCCCGCTGAACGGTTGAGGTGCTGTTGTAAAAATGCACCACCGCACGCCTCACGCCCTCAAGCGCTGCAAAGGTTTTTTCAATCAGGTCCGCTCGCGCCTGCACCAGCACCTGCACGGTGACGTCATCAGGAATGCGATCCTCTTCGATCAACTTGCGCAGAAAGGCAAAGTCATGACTTGAAGCGGAGGGAAAGCCCACCTCAATCTGCTTAAAACCGATTGAAACCAGCAGCTCCCACAACCGCAGCTTTTGCTCAGCGTTCATGGGCTCAACCAGAGCCTGATTGCCGTCGCGCAAATCGACAGAGCACCACTCAGGTGCTGCCTCAATGACGTTATCCGGCCAGCGACGATCTGGTTTAGCGACCGGCTGAAACGCGCGGTACTTGCGGTGATCAAATCGGGCGTTGTCCACGGTACTGTCCTGATCCTATTAGAGGACGCGTAGTGTACCGGCCGTCGACGGGAGATAATCACTAAAAATAGTGATATTTCCAATTTTGTTAGCGCTTAATGCTATAAAATGTAATAAATAAATATATTTTCACTCATTAAATGGGTTTGTATGGATAATTCGCCACCGCTGCTTGATCGGCTGGATCGCCGTATTCTGCGGGTTTTGCAGGACAACGCTGGACTCAGCAATCTCGAGCTGGCCGAGCAAGTGGGCCTGTCACCCACCCCCTGCGCACGTCGTGTTAAGCGGTTGATGACCGAAGGCATCATCACCCATCAGGCGGCGATGGTTGACCCCAAGAAACTAGGCCTCAACTTAACAGCTCACATCGGCGTCACCATGGATCGCCACACGCCCGATCGTTTCGAGACGTTTGAGGAGACGGTAGTGTCTCTGCCAGAAGTAGTCGATTGCTGCGTGGTAACGGGCCAGAGCGCTGATTACCTGCTGAAAGCGGTGGTGCGCGATATGGCGCACTACGAGCAGTTTTTGTTGGGTAAGCTCACCCGAATCCCCGGAGTCACCGGGGTCCATTCAAGCTTCGAATTACGACGAGTGGTGACACGGACCGCGGTGTCCGTGCCAGAAGAATAATCAGCGCGACGCCAATTCCTTGTCGACAAGAAAGCGTGCGATTTCGAGCATATTCGTCTGGCTGCCCGCGGCCCGCGTTTCGATAAGATACTTACCCGCCACCATCAACGACGGCGTGCCCGAAATTTTGGCAGACCGCGCTCGAGAATCAGCCTGCCGAACCTGCGAATCGACTCCGAAAGAGTCGAATGCCTTGTCGAACTGCGCGGGATCCACACCGTTATCCTCAAACAGGTCACGCAGCTCAAGCTGTGACACCAATCGCTTTCTCTGCACATGCATGGCGTCGAATATTGCCGGGTGCAAGGTTTCCTTTACCCCCAACACCTCGGCGATGTAATAAGCCTTCGCATGCATGCGCATAGGGTCATTCCACACAGCTGGCGAGGGTTGCACCAGGGCACCTTCGGGCAATTGCTTGCCCCAAGCGGTCAGCATGGGCTCAAAGGTGTAGCAATGACCACAGCCGTACCAGAAAAACTCCGTGACCACGACGTCGGTACTGCGGCCCACTGCGACAGGCGGCGTCAGCGTCTGATAGTGCTGGCCTTCGATCCACCGATCTTCAGCAACAGCCAGCGGCGCGGCGGCCCAGTCGGCAACGGCGACCAACGTCAGTAAGACAGTGGCTAACGTTTGGCGGATACCTGTCATGTTTTCCTCCTTCCCTGGAACACCACCGGGGTCGATGTCGGAGTGCTACCCCGACGACGTTACGGGGTGGGCTGTAGGCCCGCAATATAGCTCGCGACAGCCTCAATCTCCATATCGCTCATGCGGAACGCGGTGGTCCGCATAATCTTGGCTCCGCCGCCATTGGTGCGACCAGCTGGATCTTCGTATCCCTTGCGGAACATCTTCAACTGCGCCGCTACATAGTCTGCGTGCTGGCCCCCTAGCGCAGGATAGCCTGCCGGGCCGTTGCCGTTCCCTGTCGGGCTATGGCAGCCCGAACATGCCGGCACCTGTCGTTCGGCGATACCGGCCAGGTAGACCTTGCGGCCCATCGCCACTTTATCGGGGTCTGCCGTCCCACCTGTACGAGGCTGGGCATCGTAGAAAGCCGCGATGTCAGACAGATCCTGATCTGTCATGTTGTCGACCTGCCCCGCCATCAGCGCGACGGGACGACGGCCATCCCGAATATCTTGCATTTGCTTAAGCAGATACTTGTGGCCCAAACCTGCAAGCTTGGGAAACGTGGGTACGGCGCTGTTGCCGTCCACACCGTGACAGGCGACGCAAGTGGCAGCCTTGCCCTGGCCTGCCTCGGCGTCACCCGCAGCATAGGTATTGGCTCCAACGGCCATCGTTAAGGCCAGAAGCGTCACTTTGAAGAGAGAACGATACATAGGAACACCCATTGAAATGGCTTGGCCTTCAGCAGGCCGTTATCTGGCGGGCTGTACTGCCCCGCCGGGCCTGCGGCGCCTTACTGTGCCGTGGCCATGTAAGTAATTAACGCTGCGTAATCTTCATCGCTACAGCTATTGCACAGACCACCGGGGGGCATGGCATTGAGACCGTTGCGCACTGAGGCGACCAAAGCCTCCATGCCCTTCTCCATGCGCGGCGCCCAAGCTTCTGCGTCACCCGTTGCCGGCGCACCGGCCACACCCACGGCATGGCACGCGCCACAAGAGGCCGCATACTGGGCAGGTGGGTCACCCGCAAACACTGTCGGCGCTGCAGCCAATGCCGCGATCGCCGCAACTCGAATAACAGTGGAGCGGATAAATGAAGATGTTCTCATGGTCAGACCCTCTGATGTCTTTATCTTTCGTCTTTCGTTCTTCGTTTTTCGTCTTGCTTTTATGCCACCTGACTCCCCGGAGGCTTATTGCGCTCGTTGAAGCGCGCGTGTCTCTGGGGTCAGTCAGGCTCAGCGGCGTCACACGTGACGCACATTGTCAAAATCACTCAGGTATTTCGGGCATGGAGCCCCGAAGAGCGTGGCATTATAGACGTTCCGTGTCTTGGCACAAATCGCAAAATGACCGACATTAACGCCACCCCCAGCCCCGTGAATTTCCGCCAAGCCACTTTTATGCAAAGTGCCAGCGCGGTTGAGAACGCCCCGCCCGACCTCGGTTGGGAAGTGGCCTTCGCGGGCAGGTCCAACTCCGGAAAATCGAGTGCGATCAATACCTTAACAGGCCAGGGGAAGCTGGCGCGCACATCGCGAACCCCTGGCCGCACACAACTCATCAATTTTTTCGCCCTCAGCGACCGCCAAAGACTGGTCGACCTGCCGGGGTATGGCTTCGCCAAAGTACCGCTGGCGGTCAAGAAAAAATGGAATCAGCAGCTGGAGCGCTATCTGCAATATCGGGAAAGCCTCCGCGGCTTGGTGATGCTGATGGATATCCGGCACCCGCTCACTGACCCGGATAAGCAGATGCTGGGTTGGGCAATCGCCGCCAGCATGCCGGTGCACATCCTGCTGACCAAGTCAGACAAACTGAAACGCGGCCCGGCACAGAATACGCTGCTGGCTGTTCGCAGTGAGCTGGCGCCGCATGCCGAGCTGGTCAGCGTGCAGTGTTTTTCGTCTCTTAAGCGCCAAGGTGTCGACGAGTTAGGGAAACAGGTCAACCGGTGGCTGACAGACGAATCGGTAATAGATCAAGAGGCAGAACCACAGGCAGCAGAGTGAGTTCCGTCAGTGGGCCTCATCCCAGTTGTCGCCCGTGCCCGCCTCCACGAGCAACGGCACATCGAGCAAGCCCACTTCTGACATCAACCGCCCCACCGTCTCGCGCAGCTCATCCACCGCACCTGTCTCGACCTCGAAAACCAGTTCGTCATGCACCTGCATGATCATTCGTGCATCGATTGTTGAGCCTGCCAGCCACTCATCAACGGCCAGCATGGCCATCTTGATCATATCCGCGGCCGTGCCCTGCATGGGCGCATTGATCGCGGTGCGCTCAGCGGCCTGCTGCCGCTGTCGATTCCGGGCATTGATCTCTGGCAAGTAGAGGCGACGACCCTTCAGTGTTTCCACATAGCCAGTCTCGTGAGCGATCTCGCGGGTCCGCGCCATGTAGTCCGCCACCCCGGGGTATCGGGCAAAATACAGATCGATGTATTCCTGAGCCTCGTTCCTGCCCAGCCCCAGCTGCTTGGCCAAACCAAAGGCCGACATGCCATAAATCAACCCGAAGTTGATCGCCTTCGCCTTGCGGCGCTGATCCCCGGAGACGGCATCAATCTCGACCCCAAAAACCTCGGCGGCGGTGGCACTGTGCACATCTAGCTCATTGGCAAAAGCGTTCAGCAGGCCCTCATCCTGAGAGAGGTGCGCCATGATGCGCAGTTCGATCTGCGAATAGTCTGCAGCAACAATTTTGCATCCGGGTGCTGCGATAAAGGCTTGGCGGATACGCCGGCCTTCCTCGGTGCGAATGGGAATATTCTGGAGATTGGGGTCTGAGGACGACAAGCGGCCGGTAGCCGTCACCGCCTGATGATAAGACGTGTGAACTCGGCCAGTTCGCGAGTCGATCATCTCCGGTAACTTGTCGGTGTAAGTTGACTTCAGCTTGCTGAGGCTGCGGTACTCCATGAGCACCGCCGGTAACGGGTAATCCAGCGCCAACTCTGCGAGCACCTCCTCAGCCGTCGATGGCGCACCCTTAGGCGTCTTGCGCAATACAGGTAGCTCCAGCTGGTTAAACAGGATCTCGCCGAGTTGCTTGGGCGAGCCGAGATTAAAGGGCCCGCCAGCCAGCTCGTGGGCCTTGGCTTCCAGCGACAGAATGCGCCCTCCTAACTCCTGACTGTGGGCGGCAAGCGTGTCCCGACAGACCAGAGCGCCGTTGCGCTCAATGCGGGACAGCACAGGTACCAGCGGCATCTCCAGCTCCCGGTAAAGCGTGGCGAGTGAGGCCGCCTGATTGAGTTTTTCCGACAGCATCTGGTGCAAACGGAGCGTGACCTCAGCGTCCTCGGCGGCGTAAGGCGCGGCCTGTTCTATCGGGACCTGATTGAAGGTCAATTGCTTGGCACCTTTGCCCGCAATGTCTTCAAAATGAATCGTCCGCTGGCCAAGGTATTTCAGCGCTAGGGTATCGAGGTCGTGGCGGCTCCCCGCTGCATCCAGTATGTAGGACTCGAGCATCGTGTCGTCTTGAATGCCGCGCAGGGTAATGCCGTGATTGGCCAGTACGTTGGCGTCGTATTTCAGATGCTGGCCCACCTTGGCGGTCTGCGCATCCTCCAGAAGGGGTCGAAGTGCTTCAAGCACGGCGTCGCGATTCAGCTGATCTGGCGCGCCCGGGTAGTCATGCGCGAGGGGCACGTATGCCGCTGCGCCGGGCTCGACAGCAAACGACACACCGACCACTTCCGCGACCATGTAGTCGAGGCTCGTCGTCTCGGTGTCAAAAGCAAACAGCTCGGCGGCTTCGAGTTTGGCGAGCCAGTCGTCGAAAACCGCCTGCTCTAATACTGTGGTGACTTCAACCGAGGCGGCGGCAGGCTCCAACTCTGAAGCCTCCTCTGCACTATCGGCGACAGGCGCATCCTTTGCCGCCGTCCCCGCGGCGGCTGCCCCGTCCCCCTTGAGTAGGGCCTCCAACCAGGTTTTGAATTCCAGCTCCCGAAACAGCCCAAGCAACGCCTCGTTATCCGGCGGGTTCGAATCAAGATCTCCCTCGGCCAGCCCCAGATCACAGTCGGTCTTGATGGTTGCGAGCTCATAACTCAGCTCAGCGTCACCCTTGGCGCCTTCCAGTTTGATGGCCAGACTTTTAGCGCCGCGTATAGGTAAGTCCACAACGGCATCAAGCTGCTCATAGATGGCGTCAATCCCGCCAAGATGTTGCAACAACGCTGTTGCGGTTTTCTCTCCCACTCCCGCCACACCGGGAATGTTGTCGACCTTGTCGCCCATTAACGCTAACAGATCGATGATCAGTGCGGGCGGCACGCCGAACTTATCGACGACGCCGTCGTGATCCATGGTCGTATTGTTCATCGTGTTGATGAGCGTGACGTGGTCGTTGACCAGTTGCGCCATGTCCTTGTCACCGGTGGAGATCACCACCTCTCGCCCAATGCCAGCGGCCTGCACTGACAGCGTGCCGATGACGTCGTCTGCTTCGACACCCCCAATGCAAATCAGCGGCAAACCCATGGCGCGAATGGTGTCGTGGATCGGTTCGATTTGCTCCCGCAGCTCATCGGGCATAGGCGGGCGATTGGCCTTGTACTCCGGATAAATGTCGTTGCGAAAGGTGGGGCCTTTGGCATCGAACACCACGACCACCTGGTCGCCTGTGTAATCGGCTACCAGCTTACGGATCATGCCAATCACCCCTTTGGCAGCGCCGGTGTTTAAGCCTTTCGAGTTGGTGAGCGGAGGCAGGGCGTGATAAGCACGAAACAGATACGACGATCCATCCACCAGAATAAGCCGATTTGCCATGAGGTCAGTGCTCCCACACGTACTGCGTAGAGCGTAAGGTTACCCGCATTTTGGGGATGTCGAGCGGGGCGCGAAAAAAGCCGTGGTAGTCACCGCGGGGGTTAATCAACATCACGTTGGCGCTGTGCTCCATCTGATAGGCACCCTCGGGCTCGCTGACCTTGCGAAATGGGGCGTTAAGCCGCTGCGCAAAGCTGAGGATATCCGCGAACTCCCCCGTGACACCCAAAAAATCGGGATGAAAATAGGGCACGTACTCCGCCAGACGCTGGGGCGTGTCCCGCGCAGGGTCGACAGAGACCATCGCAACGCGGGCGCCTCTCGCTTCGGTATCAGCCAGCTGCGCCTTCAGCTCGGCGAGCTCGGCCATGGTGGTCGGACAGATATCGGGACAGTGTGTGAAGCCAAAAAACACCAGCGTCCAGTGGCCAACCAAGGCGCTGGGAGTAAAAGGTTTGGCGTGATGATCAACCAGCGAGAACTCACCCACCGCCCTCGGGGTATCAAAAAGAAACAGGCCGTTGGCCCGGGTTTCAGCCACACTCATGATCCGCGGCTCACCAATGCGGTGAACAAAGCTGGCTACCACCACGGTCATGAACAACAGCACCCCGACGATCGTCAGGCGCACGCCGCGCTTCCTGGATCCAGACATAGCGGTTTAGCCTCCCGAGTGTTTCAGCAGAAAACGGAGATCAGAGATCACATCCTTGTAGTAGAGCTCATCCGAGACCCGCATCATGATCCAGCCCGCGGGATCCACCACATACCATTGCG
>JBELDB010000032.1:0-16408 GCA_042094525.1 Congregibacter sp.
GCAGGTGCCTTTTTAGCTACGGCTTTTTTCTTAGCAGGTGCCTTTTTAGCTACGGCTTTTTTCTTAGCTGGCGCCTTTTTGGCAGCAGATTTTCGACTGGCCATGGTGATGTAGTTCCTCTTAAATGTCCCGACAGCCGATGCTGTGACTAATTGGGCACGGGAAGCTATCAGACTTCACCGGTCGGTGCTAGCGTTGATTTTGGCGGCTGTTGCCCCTGATTTTTGCCGGTGCTGACCACCCTGCGGAAACACTGGCGAGTTTGATGGGTTTCATGGCGAAACGAATGATATGGATTTTCCAGCACTAACACGCGGCAGCCTCCTAAGGCGTTATAAGCGCTTCCTGGCTGATGTGATGCTGCCCGCGGATGACACGCCGGTCTGCGTACACTGCCCAAATACCGGCGCTATGAGCGGCTGTCAGGCGGCTGAGTCCACGGTTTGGCTGTCCTATCACGAAAACCCCAAGCGCAAGCTATCCTGGAGTTGGGAGTTGGTAGAGACGGAAACAGGGCTTGCTTGTATTCACTCAGCGCGGGCTAATGATGTCGTCGAGGAGGCTCTGCGACAGGGCTATTTTCCTTCACTGCTCACCGCTGGCGCTGAGCTGCGGCGTGAGGTCAAGCTGGCCCAAGGATCAAGAGCGGATTTTTTTATCCCGGGACAAGACAGCCTGTATGTGGAGGTCAAATCCGTAACATTGCACCGCGGTGATGGAGCGGGTGCCTTCCCTGATGCGGTCAGCGCGCGGGCGACCAAACATCTAGTTGAGTTACAGTCGGCAATCCAACGCGGTCATCGCGCCGCCCTAGTCTTTGCGGTTTTGCACGCAGGTATTGCCCGAGTGGCCCCCGCTGAGGACATTGATCCGACCTATGCATCGGCCCTTCGTGAGGCAATGGCCAACGGGCTGGAGGTGTATACGCTGCTCAATGACATTAGCGTCGACGGGATCTATCCTGTCACCGCACACAGGTGGGATACGCACAAGCTATGCGGCAGTCGTTGATTGCTTTTGGCCTCTCTAA
Source organism: Congregibacter sp. (assembly GCA_042094525.1). Taxonomy (GTDB): domain Bacteria; phylum Pseudomonadota; class Gammaproteobacteria; order Pseudomonadales; family Halieaceae; genus Luminiphilus. The sequence goes on from JBELDB010000032.1 coordinate 1,031, forward strand.
AGAGCATCTGGTCTCCATCACACCCGATCTTTGGGCCGAGGGGGAGACTGCAGGTGCTTTTCAAGTCCTAAGGCGCCGAGCCGCGGAGGGAGGGCTGGATCTTCGTATCGCGTCGGCTTTTCGAGACTATGACCGACAAGTGCGGATCATCAATGACAAGTGGTCGGGGGATCGGCCTGTTATCGACGGAGACGGCCGATTACTTGATCGCGCTCGATACGATGATGATGAATGGCTTAATGCTATTTTGCGGTTCTCCGCGCTGCCAGGCACGTCACGACACCACTGGGGTACGGATCTGGATATCTGGGATGCGTCGGCCACGGGAGAGAACTATCGGCCGCTGTTGTCTCCGCCAGAATACGAGCCTCCGGGCCCTTTTTTCGGGATGACACAATGGTTGGATGAATTAATCGCCGCTGACGACGCCGAGGGCTTCTACAAACCTTACGCGGTGGATCGCGGAGGCATTGCACCGGAGGCATGGCACGTGAGTTATAGGCCTTCCGCCTTAAAATATCAGGACATAGTGTCAGCCGAGATGCTGATGCCCTTGTGGCGTGGCGAGCCTGACGACAACGGAAAGGTCCACGAGCCACTGGTTATGTTGGAGGTGATCGAGCCTCAGGTGGATCATCTGCTGGAGCGGTTTGTGTTGGCTCCCTAGGGCGTGCGCGAGGCTATTCAGGCCATGATTTGCAACGCTGAGGTACGAGTACTTTCTTGAGTCGCGTGTACTTGGGCATGCCTCTTTGATAATCGGGGTAGGCTTCCCCGGCAATCAGGGGCTCGAAATAGGACCGCCCCGCGGCCGTCACGCCAAAACCATCTTTGCTAATAAACCGGCGAGGCATTTTCTTCTCGCGATTAGCAACCCGATGAAGCGGCGCGGTGCCAATGGCCCAGCGATAGGGCTTGATCGCGCGTCGCTCGACCGTCGGCATCACCGCATTGGCGCCCTCCAGAGCAAGCTCCACGGCCGCTTTTCCCAGTGCGAATGCCTGATCGACGTCTGTCTGGCTAGCGATATGGCGCGCAGCGCGCTGCAGATAGTCCGCAACGGCCCAGTGGTGTTTATAGCCCAGTTTGTCTTTGACCATGCCTGCCAGCAGTGGCGCTAAACCGCCCAGTTGAGCGTGCCCAAAGGCATCGCGCTCACCCTGGTCTGACAGGAGTCGGCCATCTGCGGTGCTCGTCCCTTCCGAGGCGACGACGACGCAATATCCGTAGCGCTCTACACACTGGGCAACTTTGCTCAGGAATCTTTCCTGATCGAATGCAATTTCGGGGAACAAAATAATATGTGGTGCGTCGCCGCGCTCGCATGCAGCCAGCGCACTGGCGCCTGCGATCCACCCGGCGTGCCGGCCCATCACCTCAAGAATGAAGACCTTGGTCGAAGTGGCGCACATCGACTCGATGTCGAGTGCCGCTTCGCGCGTTGAAATCGCCACATATTTCGCTACGGAACCAAAGCCGGGACAGTTATCGGTTAGCGGCAGGTCGTTATCAATGGTCTTGGGAACGTGAATGGCTTGGATGGGGTAGCCCATTTGTTCACTGATTTGCGAGACTTTTAAGCAAGTATCTGCAGAGTCACCGCCGCCGTTGTAGAGAAAGTAGCCAATATTGTGGGCGCGGAATACCTCGATCAGGCGCTCATACTCCGCTCGATTCTCGTCAAAGCTTCTGAGCTTGTATCGGCAAGAACCGAAAGCGCCGCCAGGGGTGGTCATCAGTCCGTCGATTGCACGGCGGCTTTCCCGGGAAGTATCGATCAGTTCTTCTTTCAGTGCGCCGACAATTCCGTTCTGTCCCGCGAGGACTTTGCCAAAGTGCCGGGGATGCGCTCGGGCGGTTTGAATGACTCCCGCAGCTGAGGCGTTGATGACCGGTGTAACACCACCGGATTGGGCGTAGAACAGATTGCGCTGACTCATGCTGAACTGCTGCTTGGGTGGCCTGACACGAAGTGCGTACCGTAGACCTCGCGGAAGCCATTGGCAAACCGCCCGTGATAATCTCTGCTCAGCGCGGAGAACCCCCTTGTCTGATCACATTCACATTCTCGGTATTTGTGGCACGTTTATGGGCGGTTTGGCCCTTCTCGCGCGTGAGTCCGGCTTTTCGGTCACGGGTTCAGACCGCAACATCTATCCACCAATGAGCACCCAGCTCCTCAGTAGCGATATCCCTCTCGTCGACGGTTACGGTCCTGATCAACTCTCACCCACTCCAGGCTGTGTGGTGGTGGGCAACGCGCTGTCCCGAGGCCAACCGGTCGTCGAGGCGATGCTTAATGGCAGCATCCCCTATACGTCGGGGCCAGAATGGCTGGGCCGCCATATCCTGCAGGATCAATGGGTGCTCGCGGTATCGGGTACTCATGGCAAAACCAGCACGGCAAGTATGTTGGCGTGGATTCTGGAGCAGGCTGGGCTTCAGCCCGGATTTTTGATCGGCGGGATACCCAGCAATTTTGGCGTGTCCGCGCGACTCGGCGGTGGGGATTACTTTGTGGTCGAGGCTGATGAATATGACTCTGCCTTTTTCGACAAGCGCTCAAAGTTTGTCCATTACCGCCCCAAAACCGCGGTGATCAACAACCTCGAGTATGACCATGCAGATATTTTCCCCGACCTTGCAGCCATAGAGACCCAATTCCATCATCTGGTGCGCTGCATTCCCGGTGAGGGACTGATTGTGCGCGGCGGCGACGTGGCGATCGACCGCGTGCTCGAAAAAGGCTGCTGGACGCCAGTCGAGACAGTATCGAGTGCCGATAGCCCGAATGGGACTGGTTGGACTTGGCGCGCTCTCTCGCCCGCTGCAGATATGTTGCAGATTTCGGCGCCTGATGGAGCTGATGCCTCGTTAAACTGGAACCTGATCGGAGACCACAATGCCGCCAATGCGACAGCCGCAATCGCTGCGGCAGCCCATGTGGGGATATCGCTGCAGGTTGCTGTGCAGGCACTGTCTCAATTTACCGGCGTGAAGCGCCGGCTTGAGTTGCTGGGCAGGCCGGCAGACGTTTCGATATATGATGATTTCGCACACCACCCTACCGCGATTGAAGGCACACTGCGTGCACTGCGCGCGCAATTAGCCACAGGCAATTTGATCGCTGTCATAGAGCCGCGGTCCAATACCATGCGCTTGGGCGAACACAGGGAAGCGTTAGCCGCCTGTGCCCAGGCGGCTGACTATGCGCTGTGGTTTGCGCCACCCGATCTGCAATGGGATTTGAGTAGTATTGCGTCGGCAAGTGGGCAAGAGGTCCTCGATACCACAGACGCACTGATCGAGCGCGCGCTGCATATTGCCGAACCTGGAGATAGCATTGTCATCATGAGTAATGGAGGATTTGACGGTTTGCACAACCGCTTGCTGATGGCTCTGGAAGAGCGCGCTCGGTCGTGACCAAGGTCGAGCGATTCTACGCGCTGATTCTGAGCAAACCGATCTGGGTGCTGCTCTGTTACGCGTTGGTGGTTGGGGTCGCTTTGGTGCAGCTCCCCAAATTACGGCTGGATGCCTCCTCTGACTCACTATTGCTTCAGGGCGACCCGGATCTGGCCTATTTCCGTGAGTCCGCTGCGAAATACGCCGGGGACGAGTTTCTCATACTGACCTGGGAGCCCGGCGTACCGCTTCTGTCCCCCGACTCGTTGGAGCCGCTGGCAGCAATGGGCGACGAGCTCGAACAACTGCCCGGAGTGGCGAGCGTGACCTCGGTGCTCGATGTGCCATTGTTGGAGAGCCCACCGCTCTCTCTGACTGCTCTGGCTCGGGCAGACAGTATTGCCACGTTGCGTGACCCTGAGGTCGATAGGGCGCTGGCGCTCAAGGAACTGACAACGAGTCCGATTTATCGAAATTTGTTGGTCAGCGAAAGTGGAGACCTGACCGCAGTGCAGGTAGCGCTGCAATCTGATGAGTCGGCTGAGGCGCTATTAGATGAGCGAGAAGCGTTAAGAACGCTGGAACGCAATGGTGCTCTGGATGCCTCACAAGCAGAGCGATTGGCGCAGGTCGAAGCTGATTATGATCTGGCGCTGGCCAGAGTTGGTGCTGATCGGGACCTTATGGTCGCAGCCGTGCGCGACGTTGCCGAACGTTTTCGACCGTATGCAAAGATTTTTGTCGGTGGCGTGCCGATGATTGCGGCAGACATGATGGCGTTTGTGCGCTCCGATCTGGTCACCTTTGGTATCGCAATTCTGGCAGTCATGGCGGTGGTGCTGTGGCTGATTTTTCGCAGTTGGAAGTGGGTATTTATCCCGTTGCTGACTTGTAGCGCGACCGCAAGTCTGTTGCTGGGGGTTCTGGCGGGGACCGACTGGCGAATGACCGTTATCTCATCGAATTCGGTGGCGGTGTTGTTGATTGTGACGCTGTCGCTGTCGATTCACCTCGTGGTGCGATATCGCGAGTTACAGCGGCAGCATCCCGACGCACCCCGCGAGCAGTTATCTGCCGGTGCAGCAAAACTGATGATGGTGCCGTGCCTGTATACGGCCATGACCACCATCGTGGCATTCACATCTCTGGTGGTGGCGGGTTTGCAACCGGTGATCGATTTCGGATGGATGATGACCACTGGCATCATTCTGGGTTTTTGTTCGGCGTTTACGGCGGTGCCTGCTCTGATGGTGGTCATCCCCGACACAGCCTTGACCACATCAGGGCAGGTGGAGAAACCTTTCACCATTCGCTTTGCGCACATTGTTCAACAGCATGGTCGCCTGGTTGTCGCTGCCACTGCTGGTTTGGTGGTGCTGTCAGTGGCAGGTGTTCGCGCTCTGGAAGTTGAAAACAGGTTTATTGATTACTTCAAGGAGCATACCGAGATCTATCAGGGGATGGAGCTTCTTGATGCGCGTCTGGGCGGCACGATTCCACTGGATGTCATTCTCGAAGCTCCTGCGGAGGAACCCGAAGTTGCGGCAGTGGCATCTCAGTCCGAGGACGAGAGCTGGGATGAAGATGACGGTTTTTTTGACGACGTGTTCGACATTGATTTCGGCTTTGGCGCGGATGAAACACAGCCAACCGGATATTGGTTTTCTGTGCCAGGACGCCAACTGGTCGATCAGGTTCACGCGATCATCGAAAGGCGGGCTGAATCAGGAAAAGTGCTGTCGTTGTCCACTGCATTCGAAGTCATGGACGGTCTTTACGGGGGGAAATTGGGAGGAGTCGAGCTGGCGCTCGTGGAGAACAGCTTGCCCGACGAAGTTAACAACGCCTTGGTCACCCCATTTTATTTTGCTGAGGAGCAGGAAGCACGACTGAGTGTCAGGGTCATGGAGACCAGTGAGTCGTTGCGACGTGATGCGTATCTGACTGAGTTGCGTGAGCAGATTTTGGAAGAGACAGGTATTGAGCCCGAGCGACTGCAGTTCACTTCCTTGCTGGTGCTTTACAACAACGTGCTGCAGAGTCTGTTCCAGTCCCAGATTATGACGCTTGGCGCCGTCTTCATCGCTATCGGGCTGATGTTCTGGATATTGTTCCGATCGCTGGCGCTGGCGCTGTTGGCACTGGCACCCAATATCCTCGCAGCGGGGCTGGTATTGGGGCTGATGGGTCTTGCTGGCATACCTCTGGACATCATGACCATTACGATTGCTGCAATTGTAGTGGGGATCGGGGTCGATGACTGTATCCATTACCTCCATCGCTTTCGGGATGAGATTGCAGTGGACCAGGATTACCGCGCCGCCATGTTGCGCAGTCACGGCAGTATCGGGCGGGCGATGTACTACACCACGCTAACCGTAGTGGTGGGGTTTGCCATGTTGACACTGTCTAACTTCACACCGAGCCTTTATTTTGGCGTGCTGACGGTGGTCGCCATGATCGCTGCGGTCGCCGGTGCGCTACTGTTGCTACCGAAGCTGATCATGATTTTCAGGCCGTTCGGCCCGGATCACGGCTAATGGATTGTCGGCCACAGTGCGGCGCGTGCTGCATCGCGCCAGCCATTCGGCAGCCCTTTTTAGGCATGCCTCAGGGGAAGCCTGCGGGTGAGGCTTGTTTACATTTATTGGATAACGCCCAGTGCGCTTTGTATGGCGATCCCCGCCGGCCCCTAATCTGCGAACAGTTCAAGCCGGAGCCCGCAGTCTGCGGTGAGAGTCGGGTGGAGGCGCTGCTATTGATGAGCGCTCTTGAGCAAGAGACGGCGAACTGACCGATGTCTGAGATTGCCTTGTTCCCCCTATCGTCGGTGCTGTTGCCATCGGGGCGCATGTCACTGCAAATCTTCGAACAGCGTTACCTCGATTTGGTGGCACGTTGCATGCGCGAGAACGAGGGGTTCGGGGTCGTGTGGTTGCAGCAGGGATCAGAGGTGTCTGGAGGATCTCTCGATGCTCCCAATGTTGGCGAGTACGGCACTTATGCTCGGATTGTGGACTGGGACCAGCTCCCTAACGGTCTGCTCGGTATCACGATTGAAGGGCACGAGCCTTTTGATGTGCAATCGGTGTGGCGGGAGCCCAGCGGCCTGGTCAAGGCAGAAGTGCTGTGGCGGGAAATACCTGAAACGATTCAGCTTCCCGAGACCTTTTCGGGTCTTGCTGAGGTGTTGGAGGGATTGTTGCGGCATCCCCAGATCCAGCGTCTGCAGCTAGACAGTGACCTGACGGATGGCTGGCGTGTCGGCGCTCAACTGGCACAATTACTACCCATCGATGAGGGGCTCAAATATCAGCTTCAGGGGCTGACCTCGGTGGAGCAGTTATTGGAAGAAATGGACAGCATTCTGGTCGAGCTCAGCGGGGAGTCAGACCAGACAGGCAGCTGAAGTAATAGAGGGCAGCAGGCTAGGCCCGGATAGGCAGGAGAAATGGTGAATGTTTGATCTCAAGATTACCGGTGGATTGGTGGTAGATGGCACGGGTGCCCCGGGGCAGCTAATGGACATTGGTATTGTTGGAGACCGTATTGTTGCGATGGGTGATCTGGCAGAGGGCGCAGCAGAGGAAATTGATGCCACAGGGCGCGTGGTTGCGCCTGGGTTTGTGGATATCCATACGCACTATGACGGACAGGCCACCTGGGATCAGGAGATGGCGCCTTCATCGTGGCACGGGGTGACCACCGTGGTGATGGGTAACTGTGGCGTCGGGTTTGCGCCAGCGGCACCAGAACGTCAGGAGTGGCTGGTGGGTCTGATGGAGGGGGTGGAAGACATTCCCGGCAGCGCCCTCACAGAGGGGATGACCTGGAATTGGGAGTCGTTCCCGGAATACCTTGATGCGCTTGAAGAGCTCGATCGCACGGTCGATGTTGCCGCACAAGTTCCTCACGGAGCGGTGCGCGCCTATGTCATGGGTGAGCGCGGGGCTGCCAATGAGGAACCGACAGAGACTGAGATTGCGCGCATGTCGGCCATCGTCGAGGAGGGGCTTCGAGCTGGCGCCGTCGGGTTTTCCACTTCGCGGACCATCCTGCATAAATCCATTGACGGAGAGTTAGTCCCCGGTACCTCGGCGACAAAGGAAGAGCTACTGGGCATTGGTCGCGCGCTGAAGCATGCGGGGCATGGTGTTTTCGAGATGGCGAGCGATCTGTTGCCTGAATGGAACGAGTTTGAGTGGATGGGTGATCTGAGCCGGGAAACCGGCGCACCCGTGACGTTCACCGCGCTTGAATCACCCATCAAGAGTCTGCCGTTCAAAGATCAGCTGGGCGATATGCGTGCCCAGAACGCCAAAGGCGGGAACATCGTTGCCCAGATCTCCATGCGAGGCACTGGCCTGATTCTGGGTTGGCGTGCGACTTTTCACCCGTTTTCCCAGCGCCCAAGTTGGAAGGCGATCGCGGATGAGCCCTGGGCCGAGCAATGGCAACACCTACAGGATCCGGCGTTTCGCAGCCGGCTGCTTTCTGAGCACGGTGAGCCCACAGGCAGCGACCTGCAGTTGATCGCTGATTTGATGGAGAGCGCCTTCTCGATGCAGTACGAGATGCTCCCCGGTTTCAATTACGAACCCACTGCGGAGCAGTCCATCGAACAGCGGGCCTCGGCGACTGGTGTAACGGCAGCTGAGTATGCCTACGATTTCATGATGCGTGAGCACGGCACGGGCATGATTTACTTTCCGCTACTCAACTACGCGAATGGGAATCTCGATTTTCTGGAAGAGGCGCTGGACTCGGACGATTGTGTTAATTCGCTGTCGGACGGCGGTGCGCACTGCGGCACGATCTGCGATGCCGCGGCGACCACCTTCATGCTTCAGCACTGGGTGCGCGACCGGGAAGGGCATCGCATGCCACTTGAGCGCGCCATCAAGCGCCAGTGCCATGATACCGCCCGGCTTTACGGTTTTGAGGATCGAGGCGTGTTAGCACCGGGTCTGCTTGCTGATCTCAACGTCATCGACCTGGATGCACTGCAGCTGAATTTGCCCACCGTGGCCTTTGATTTACCCGCGGGCGGACGTCGTCTCCTGCAGACGGCTTCGGGTTACGACTGCACCATCAAGTCTGGCCGGGTCACCTTCCGCGGCGGTGTCGCAACGGGTGAGTACCCCGGGCGCGTTATTCGGGGTCCCCAGCCGGTGCCGGTGTCGTCCAACCCCCCAGCGACTGCCAGCGATTCACGATAAGGCAGAAGAGCTCAGCGGTTTTGGTCGCGTCGTACTCGGCCGAGTGCGCCTCGTTGTTATCAAACGGGATTTCCGCCAGCGCACAGGCCCTAGCCAGCACTGTGTGGCCCACTGCAAGGCCGGCAAGCGTTGCAGTGTCGAAGTGGGAGAAAGGGTGAAACGGGTTGCGTTTGAGCCCCAGACGCTCGGTAGCGGCGTTCAGGAACCCGGCATCAAAGTGGGCGTTGTGGCCCACTAGAATCGCACGATTACATTGACTCGACTTGACCGCCTGCCTCACGACGGCAAACAGTTCCCCGAGGGCGATGTCCTCGGGCACTGCGCCACGCAGGGGGTTCTCTGGATCAATGCCCGTGAACTCCAATGCAGAAGGGTCGAGGTTTGCGCCTTCAAAGGGCTCAACATTGCGACTGTGTGTCTCGGCGATCTCCAAGTGGCCATCTTCACCCATGGAGAGCAGTGTCATGGAGATCTCTAAAATGGCATCGGTGTTGCAGTTGAATCCGCCGGTTTCAATGTCTACCACGACCGGGAGAAAGCCGCGGAATCGGTCCCGCATAGTGGGACCGCCTGCGGCCGTATCGATCTCGCCGTCATTGACATCTGCTGTGCGGGTTGGGTCAGTCATCGCCGTTAGTGGGACAGTGTCCAGCCCACGCTGTCACCAGCACGAATGGGTACCACTTCGCTGTTACCGAGCTGGAGTGCTTTGGGTATGGATTGAGCTTTTTTGGTGAGCGTCACCGAGCTGTTATTGCGCGGCAATCGATAGAAATCAGGGCCATTGAAGCTGGCAAAGGCCTCAAGATGGTCGAGCGCGTTTTCCTCGTCAAAGACTTCCGCATAAAGCTCGAGTGCGGCATGGGCGGTGTAGCAGCCCGCGCAGCCACAGTCCGACTCTTTGTCGCCCCGAGCATGGGGTGCGGAGTCCGTGCCGAGGAAGAAACGCGGGTGGCCTGATGTGACCGCCTGGCGCAGCGACGCTTGATGCTTGTCGCGCTTCAGCACAGGCAGACAGAAAAGATGTGGCCTGACACCCCCTACCAGCATGTCGTTCCGGTTAAACAGCAAATGATGGGCTGTCACGGTTGCGGCGACACAGCCGCCTGATGCTTGAACGAACTGCACGGCGTCGGCGGTAGTGATGTGCTCGAACACGATCCGGAGCGCGGGGAACATGTCTACGATAGGGCTGAGCGCTGAGTCGATAAAAGCTTTTTCTCGATCGAAGATATCCACGTCATGGTCGGTGACCTCGCCGTGGATCAATAGAGGTAAATCATGCTGTTCCATCGCTTCGAAAACGGGATACAAAGCCTTGATGCCCGTGACGCCAGCGTCTGAATTGGTCGTCGCACCGGCGGGATAGAGCTTGATGCCCTGCACATGCGGGCTGTCGGCCGCTTCTGCCACCATCTCGGGGGTGGTGGCGTCAGTGAGATACAGGACCATGAGCGGGTCGAAGTCCCGGCCTTCTGGGACATGAGCCAAAATGCGTTCTCGATAACTGAGTGCATCAGCCACACTCAAGACCGGTGGCGTGAGGTTGGGCATGACGATGGCACGCCCAGCCCAACGGGCTACGTCGGGCACTGTGGTGGCGAGGGCTGCCCCGTCCCGCAGGTGGATGTGCCAGTCATCCGGTAATGTCAGCTCTAACGAGGTCATGATCAAAGGTACCCGCTCGGTGCGCCCAGTGTAGCAGAGGTCAGTCAGTCTTAACCCTCGCTGTTGCTTGTGTGGCGCATAGTTTGTCGCGGACGTACACTACGCTCCCGTTTTTTTTAGGCATGGTTATGGCATCGGCGAACAAGGTTGTGCTGGCGTACTCCGGGGGTTTGGATACCTCTGTCATTGTGCGCTGGTTGCAGGAGACCTATCAGTGCGAAGTGGTGACGTTTACCGCGGACATTGGGCAGGGCGAAGAGGTTGAGCCGGCTCGCGCCAAGGCGCAGGCACTGGGTGTGGAGGAGATATACATTGAAGATCTCCGGGAGCCCTTTGTCCGCGACTTCGTGTTTCCCATGTTCCGCGCCAATACCGTATATGAAGGAGAGTACCTGCTGGGTACCTCCATCGCGCGACCCTTGATCGCGCAGCGACTGGTCGAAATTGCCAACGAGAGTGGTGCAGACGCCATTGCCCATGGTGCAACCGGTAAAGGGAACGACCAAGTGCGCTTTGAACTGGGTGCCTATGCTCTTAAGCCGGGCATTCAGGTCATAGCACCCTGGCGCGAGTGGGACCTGAACTCTCGTGAGGCGCTGATGGCCTATTGTGAGCAGCACAATATTCCCGTGGATTTTGCCAAGGCACAAAAGAAGTCTCCTTACTCTATGGATGCCAACCTGCTGCATATCTCCTACGAGGGAGACGTTCTGGAAGACCCCTGGATCCCGCCCGAGGAAGACATGTGGCGTTGGACAGTCAGCCCTGAAGCCGCACCCGATCAGGCCGAGGAATTGACCCTGACTTTTGAAGGCGGCGACGTGGTGGCTATTGACGGCGAGGCGCTGACTGCCGCCGAGGTGCTGGCAAAGTTGAACGAGCGGGGTGGGGCTAACGGGATCGGTCGCGCCGATATCGTGGAAAATCGCTATGTGGGAATGAAGTCCCGCGGATGCTACGAAACGCCCGGGGGTAGCATTCTGCTGCGAGCACATCGTGCCATCGAGTCCATTACGCTGGATAGAGAGGTGGCTCATTTGAAGGATGAGCTGATGCCTCGCTATGCCAAATTGATTTATAACGGCTACTGGTGGTCCCCCGAGCGCCACGCGCTGCAGGCGGCCATTGACCAGACCCAGACAGTGGTCAACGGCGACGTCCGGGTGGCGTTGTATAAAGGCAATGTGACCGTCACGGGCCGGCGATCGAGCGATTCCCTGTTTGACGAAAATATTGCGACCTTTGAAGCGGATGGTGGCGCCTACGATCAGGCCGATGCCGAGGGCTTTATCAAGCTCAACGCGCTCCGTTTGCGCATTGCCGCCACCAAAGGCCGTCAAAACCAGTAGTCAGAATGCCTAAAGAGGCTGACTTTTTGCAGGCTGCGTCACATCGACGCTTAGGAGACGCTGGTCTCTCGAAAACCGTGTAGAGTGGGGCGGCTACATAGGGCGCTATCTGAATGTGGCTCTGTCGCGTATGCAGGTGTGACAAAGACTACGGCGCCTATAGTTGCTGGCAGGGGCCAGTAAGGAAAAAGTTATGAATTCGACGGTTGATATCCCCCCAGTGCAAGAGATGGACGCAGAGGCGTTCGATGTCATCATCATCGGCGCCGGCCTGTCAGGGATTGGCACGGCGGTGCGGCTTCAGCGAGATTGCCCGGATCGTGACTTCATCTTGCTGGAGCGGCGAGACGCGATTGGAGGCACCTGGGATCTATTTCGCTATCCCGGTATTCGCTCTGACAGTGACATGCATACGCTGGGATACGATTTCAAACCGTGGGAAGCGGAGAAAAGTATTGCCGATGGTCCGTCGATTCTCAGTTACGTTAACGAGACGGCCGATGAGCACCGTATTCGCGAGCGAATCCGTTTTAGCCAGAAGTTAGTGGGCGCTGATTGGTGCAGCAAGCGCGGCCAGTGGCAACTGACGGTGGACAGCCCTGAGGGCATCAGGCGTTATCGCTGCGGTTTCCTGCTGATGTGTGCGGGCTACTACAGCTATGACCAGGGCTATGAGCCTCAATTTGAGGGCAAGGCGTCATTTCAGGGAGAGTGGGTACATCCTCAGTTTTGGCCGGACAGCCTTGATCACGCCGATAAAAAGGTCGTGGTGATTGGGTCAGGTGCCACGGCGATGACACTGGTACCCAATATGTCCAGACAGGCCACGCATGTCACGATGCTGCAGCGATCCCCGACGTACGTGATCTCGAGGCCTGCCATTGATCGTCTCGCCAATTGGTTGCGTCGCGTATTGCCATCCAAGCTGGCCTATGACCTTGTTAGATGGCGAAATACGGTCTGGCAACAGTGGATGTACAAGCTGACACGCGTAGCCCCCGGGGTTGTAAAGCGCTCGCTACTGAAAAAAGTCCGAGCAGAAATTGGCGAATTGGTCGATGTCGAGAAGCACTTCACCCCGAGTTACAACCCTTGGGATCAGCGTCTGTGCCTGGTGCCGGATGACGATTTATTTCGCGCGATTCAGTCAGGCAAGGCTTCTGTGGTGACCGATCACATTGAGAAGATCACCGAAAGCGGGGTCCAACTGGTCTCGGGCGCGCACCTTGACGCCGACATTATTATTTGTGCCACAGGGCTGGAGCTAGTTGTTCTAGGCGGCGCTGAATTTAGCCTCGACGGCGAGTCGATCGACTTTGCCAATGAATGGACGTACAAGGGCATGATGTGCTCCAACATTCCCAATATGGTGCACACCTTCGGCTACATCAACGCGTCCTGGACGTTGCGCGCGGATCTGATTGCTACCTGGGTTTGCCGTTTGCTCAATCATATGCGTACCTCGGGAATGACTACTGCGACACCCCGCATTGCGAATGAAGTGGCCGACTCCATGAGTCAACGTTTCTGGATTGATGACTTCTCTGCCGGGTACATGCAACGCGTCATGCACCGTTTCCCTAAGCAGGGCGACCAGATGCCTTGGATGAATCCGCAGAACTATCGCAAGGACCGCAAAATGTTCCGCGAAGACCCACTTGAGGATGAAGAACTGGTGCTTGAGCGTGCGGGCGTGCTTGCCGAGGCTGCGGTGCTTCAGGAGGCCAGCTAATCACTCATGACCGCTCCGGGGCTGCAGGAGACCAGTATTTACTGCCCCTATTGCGGCGAGTCGATTGGGGTGCTGTTAAACCCTGAAGACGTGGGCGCGGAGTACATCGAAGATTGCCAGGTGTGCTGCCGGCCGATTGAGTTTTTCCTGCGAGAGGATGCTGGTGGGTGGCTGGAAGTGGAGGTCCGATCCGACGTCGAGTAGCGAGCCCCGCAAGCTTTTTGCGCGTCCCACAAAGTTTTGAAAATTCTCCTTTGATGTGTCAGCACGTCGCGCAGTGCGCGGGGAATTTAGCGCCGTTAGTGAAAGTCCCGAGATTGCACAGCCAAAGCGCTCAGGCGATCGCTGCAGTCCTCCAGTGTGCCGGCAATCACATGCGTCACGCCGTCGCGAGATTCCACCGTACCTTTGACTAATAGTAATCGGGCGGTCATCAGGCTTTGTCGGTAGCGTTCCTGAATCGCTGGCCAGACGATCACGTTGATATTGCCTGTCTCATCTTCCAAGGTCAGGAACACCACGCCTGAAGCGGTGCCGGGGCGTTGCCGGCAGGTGACCAGCCCGGCTACCCGCACAAAGCGATGATTACCCAGCATCTCAAGTTCCGCTTGCCGCCGACATCGGTCAAAGGGTTGCTGGTGGCGCAGTAGGGCCAGAGGATGTGACCTGAGAGTCAGCCCGGTGCTTTGATAATCAGCGATGACTTCTTCAGGGAGCGTGGGCGCTGCCGTGAGGACCTCGTCGTCCTGAAGGCGGTGCACAGCGGCATCGTTTGGCAGTAGCGGGCGGTGATCTTCCAGCGCCATGGTTTGCCAGTGGGATTGATAACGATTGCCACTGATGCCCGAAAGTGCATCGGCGGCGGCAAGTGCTTCCATATCACCGCGATCGAGGCAGGCGCGTTGGCGCAGGTCAGCGACGCTGGCAAAGGCGCGCAGACGCTGTGCCGTGTGAATACGTTGGCCTGCTGGCTCGCTAAGACCTTTGATCAGCCTCAATCCCAGTCTGATGGGTGGTTGCTGTTGGTCTGCTGAAGACAGGATCTGATGGTCCCAACTGCTGTGATTCACATCGACGGGTAAGACCATGATGTGATGTCGTCGCGCATCCTGTATCAGTTGTGATGGCGAATAAAAGCCCATTGGCTGACTGTTGAGCAGCCCGACATAGAAGGCGGCGGGGTGATGGCATTTGAGCCAGGCAGAGACATAGGCGAGCAGGGCAAAGCTCGCCGAGTGCGACTCCGGAAAGCCATAACCGCCAAATCCTTTGATCTGATTGAACAACCGATCTGCAAAGTCCGCGGTGTAGCCCTTGTTGATCATGCCTTGCTTGAGCTTGTGCTCGAAGCTGAGAAGTTTGCTGTTTTTGCCCCAGTTGCTGATGGCGCGCCTCAGAGCGTCGGCTTCCCCTCCGGTGAACCCTGCAGCCACCATAGCCAGACGAATCACCTGTTCCTGAAAAATCGGTACACCCAGTGTGCGCGACAGGACCGACTCAATGTCCTTATTGGGATAGCTGATCGCCTCCAGCCCGGCCTTGCGACGTAGGTAGGGATGCACCATATCGCCCTGAATCGGGCCGGGTCGAACGATGGCGATCTCGATCACCAGGTCGTAAAAGCAGGCGGGTTTCAGTCGTGGCAGCATCGACATTTGCGCGCGCGACTCGATCTGAAACACACCGAGAGAGTCGGCCTTTTGCAGCATTCTGTAGGTGGCGGCATCTTCTTTGGGAATATCCTGTATGCGGCGGATATCAGGATGATCCCGGCTGATCATTTCGAGGCTTTTGCGAATGGCTGACAGCATGCCGAGGGCGAGAATATCGACCTTCAGGAGCCCCAGTGCCTCGATGTCTTCTTTATCCCATTGAATAACGGTGCGGTCAGGCATGCTGGCATTTTCGACGGGGACCAGATTCGAAATCGGCCCGCGGCTGATGACAAACCCACCCACATGCTGTGACAGATGGCGCGGGAAGCCCAGAATTTCCTGGACTCTCG
>JBELDB010000033.1:0-16363 GCA_042094525.1 Congregibacter sp.
CTGTCTCACGATCGATCGCGCAGTGTCATGGTCGGGCGGGCTTTTTACCAAAGCGAAAAAGGACAGCCACATGCTGTGGATACAGAGCTTTCACGTCATCTTTGTCGTCTGCTGGTTCGCGGGTATTTTCTACCTGCCTCGCATCCTCGTTTACTACGCCCAAAGCACGGATCTCGAGACCAAAGCAGTGCTGGCGGTGATGGCACGCAAGCTCTACCGCTTCGTCACGCCCTTTATGGTGCTTGCGATTGTGCTGGGCCTGTGGCGTCTCAGCTTTCAATGGGAGTACTACCTGTCATCGGGCTGGATGATCGCTAAACTTGTGGGGGTTGTGTGTTTGGTGGTCTACCACTTCCAGACCGGCATCTATGTGGGTCGGGTGGGTCGCGGTGAAGATGATCGAACACATGTTTTTTATCGGGTCTTCAACGAAGTGCCCGTCTTATTCTTGTTTGCGATCGTACTCCTGGTCTACCTGCGCCCCGCATTGAGCGGCTGATGCCGCTGGGGTGCGCAGAGGCGCCCGGCCTGCGATAATCAGCGCAAACAAAATCAACATTGGTCTGTCATGAGTCGATCTGAAGCGCTCTTCGAGCGCGCCAAACACACCATTCCCGGTGGCGTGAATTCGCCCGTGCGGGCCTTCAAAGCGGTGGGCGGAACGCCCCGTTTCATGGAGCGTGCCGAGGGCGCCTACCTCTTTGACGCCGACGGCAAGCGCTACATCGATTACGTCCTCTCATGGGGCCCGATGATCATGGGTCACAATCATCCTCGCGTGCGCGAGGCGGTCGTAGAGGCTGCCCAGAGTGGGCTCAGTTTTGGCTGTCCCACCGAGATCGAAATCGAACTGGCTGAAACCATCAGCACGCTCGTGCCCAGCATGCCGCTGGTGCGCATGACCAGCTCGGGTACCGAGGCCACCATGAGCGCCATTCGTCTGGCACGTGGCTTTACCGGCCGTGACAAGATCATCAAGTTCGAGGGCTGCTATCACGGGCACTCGGATTCGCTCCTGATCAAGGCCGGCTCCGGTGCGCTGACCTTTGGCGTGCCCAGCTCACCGGGTGTGCCAGAAGTACTGGCGCAACATACCGTCACCCTGCCCTTCAACGATCTCGCGGCACTCGAAGCCGCCATGGACGAATTGGGTGATCAGGTCGCCTGCGTGATTACCGAGCCGGTGGCCGGCAACATGAACTGCATCCCCTCGGTCGAGGGCTATCTAGAGGGGATGCGCGAGCTCTGCACCCGCCACGGTGCGGTACTGATCTTTGATGAAGTGATGACCGGCTTCCGGTTCGGGACCGGTGGCGTTCAGGGCTTTGTGGGTATTACCCCGGATCTTACCTGTCTGGGTAAAGTCATCGGCGGCGGTATGCCTGTTGGCGCCTTTGGTGGGCGTCGCGACATCATGGAGCAGATCTCGCCGCTGGGTCCGGTGTATCAGGCGGGTACGCTATCGGGTAACCCGGTTGCCATGGCGGCAGGGCTGGCAACCATGTCGATTATCAGTGAGCCCGGTTTTTATGACGATCTGTTCCGCCGCACGAGCGACTTGTGCGCCGGCATGCGCGAAGCTGCGGCCGCCGCGGGTGTGCCCTTCACCACTAACCACTTGGGATCCATGTTTGGCGGGTTCTTCACAGAAGACGAAACGGTGACCCGATACGACCAGGTCATCAACTCCGATGTGAAAGCCTTCAACCAATTCTTTCATCTGATGCTCGACAGCGGTGTATATCTCGCACCCGCATCGTTCGAGGCCGGTTTCATGTCGTCAGCCCATACTGATGACGACATCGGTGCGACAGTAGACGCTGCCCGCGCGGCCTTCGCGGCGCTGTAAGCACAGGGAGAAACGACTATGAGTGTACGCGGACCGTTTCCTCACACCCGAATGCGTCGCCTGAGGGCCTCGGCATTTGCCCGCGACATGGTGCGTGAAAGCACGCTGAGTCCCGCGGATTTCATCTACCCGGTTTTTGTTCTGGAGGGCAACGGACAGCGCGAGGCTGTCCCCTCGATGCCCGGGGTGGAGCGCCTAAGCATTGATCTGCTGGTCGCGCTCGCCAAAGAGGCACACGAGCTGGGCATCCCAGCACTGGCGCTGTTCCCCGTGGTCGGCCAGGATAGTAAGTCACTGCTGGCCGAAGCCGCCTATCAAGCTGACGGATTGGTACAACGTGCGGTGGCCGAACTGAAGTCGGCGGCACCCGAGATTGGCGTCATCACCGACGTTGCGCTGGACCCCTACACCACCCACGGTCAGGACGGCATCATCGACGAGGCCGGTTATGTACTGAACGATGTGACCAGTGACACGCTGGTCAAACAGGCGCTCAGTCATGCTGCTGCCGGTGCCGACGTGGTCGCGCCCTCTGACATGATGGACGGGCGCATTGGCGCGATTCGCAGCGCGCTTGAGAGTGAGGGTCATATCAACACCCTGATCCTCTCTTATGCCGCGAAATATGCGTCCACTTACTACGGCCCGTTCCGCGATGCAGTGGGCTCCGCCGCCAATATTAAAGGGGGCGACAAGAAGACCTATCAAATGGACCCCGGCAACAGTGACGAGGCGATTCATGAGGTAGCGCTAGACCTGCAGGAAGGCGCCGATATGGTGATGGTGAAGCCGGGCATGCCGTATCTGGATATCGTGCGGCGCGTCAAAACCGAGTTGCAGGTTCCGACCTTTGCCTATCAAGTGAGCGGAGAGTATGCGATGCATCAGGCCGCCTTTGCGCAGGACTGGCTCAGCCGCGACGCGGTGATGCTCGAGTCGCTGCTGTGTTTCAAGCGGGCAGGCGCCGACGGCATCCTCACCTATTTTGCGATGGATGCGGCTCGACTGCTCAACGGATAGACCTACCTTGCGGCATCCTGCCATCAGGACTCTCTCTGCACTGCTGGTGGCTGCACTAGCCCATGGGGCGTTTGGCCAACCGGACGCCACGGGCGCCGACTGCGGCTGTTTGTGGGAGGGCAGCTTCTCGGAAGTGGCCCCTTCTGCCGATCTGGTCGTGATGGGCGAGGTCCAAACAATTAAAGGCAACGCGGTCGACCTGGTGCCTGAACGACTCCTGAAGGGCGAATTCTGGCTAGATACCCTGCGCGTGTGGATGCAGACCCGAGATTACTGCCGGCCCCCAGCTGAACATTTTCCGGTGGGCAGCCGCTGGATTATGGCGGTCTCAGAAATTACGGAGGTTCCCGACGGTGGCTTCAACCCCTCGACACCAAACCAGAGCTTTGGGCGCCCCTTCGACTTCGCGCTATCGAGTTGCGGGGGCTACTGGCTGCGAGTGAACGGCCGCACCGCCGTCGGTAATCTCGTGCCCGGCATGCCACGTTTCTATCATGAGCCCGACATGTCACCGGTGCTGATCGATCTGATTGCGGGTTATCTCGATGGAAGCGTGTCGGAGGCCGCGCTCATCGAAGCGAGTCGCGAGCGCCCTGAGGCCGTTGACGAACTGATTCTCGATACGCGCAGCTTTCTCCGGGGTCAGGCCGATTGGCTACCCGAAGAAGAAGAAGGAGACGCTGCCGAACCGGCTGGCCCGCCGCCGTAAAGTGGGGTGGGTTTCAACCTCTCAACAATCCCATCATTTCATCAATCATCATGAGCGATAGACCCCAAATACGGTGCGAGGCATAAAGGTAGGAGTCTGTCTCCATCTTCTGACCTTTCCATTCCCACTCTAGTGGCTCTCGATTGGCCTCATCCAGTAAGAAGTGCAGTGGTACCCAGACCACGTCATCGACTTCATGGTTCAGCGTCAATTCGGGTAAATCAGTGACCTGAAAAATAAACGGCGTCACCAGCATCTCCGGCCGATCTTTGCGCCAGCCGGTGTTGACGTCAGACAGCTCCCCCAGGGGCGAGCCCCATCGTATGAGATCTACGCCGATCTCCTCCGCGGTCTCCCTGACCGCGCAAGACAGATTTGACGCGTCACCGGGGTCACGACGCCCACCGGGAAAGCCCATATGGCCTGACCAGGGATCTCCCTCGCGCGTTGCCCGCCGAATCATCAACATCTCGGTAGCCTCGACTCCCTCTCGCACCATGATCGCCACGGCGGCGCGCCCGGAGCGAGGCTCGAAGCCTGCCTCCTCCTTGGCGAAGTGCTGGAGCTGCCTTTGCAGCGGTTGTGTAAGGTCTCGCATAGCGTTGCGTTCTGGTCGCCGTATCCTGAGTCTTGCTCGCTTAAAGAGCGTGTTGCATGAACTGCCGGCCGCTATCTTAACCATTTACCTGGCCAAAACTTACATACCAGCAATGCAGCGGCATCGCCTTACCGGTTCCGGTATCATGCCAGCGCTTTACCCACTGACAGGAAACACGCTGTGAAACCCTATGCGGCTTATGCCATTGGCGCTGCGCTGGTCGATACCGAAATACAGGTCACTGACGACCAGCTGCAGGCGATGAATATTGAGAAAGGCATGATGACGCTGGTAGATCAAGCGCGTCAGGCGGAGATGCTCACCGAACTCTCGGACCATCTCGTGCGGGCCAGCCATGCGTCAGGGGGTAGCGCAGGGAATAGCATGATCGCAACAGCACTCATGGGTGCGCCTACCTACATGAGCTGCAAAGTCGCGCACGATGACGATGGCGATATCTATCTTGCCGATCTCGAGCAGTCAGGTGTCGCTCACGGTTTGAACGACCAACGCAAGGAGGGCGTGACCGGTAAATGCATCGTGCTGATCACCCCTGATGCTGAGCGGTCGCTCAATACGCACCTGGGCATTTCGGAAACACTGTCGACTGAAGAAGTTGACGAAGCGGCGATCATGGACTCCGAATGGGTGTATCTCGAGGGCTATCTGGTCACCTCGCCGACCGGACATGCCGCTGCGCTAAAGACCAAAGCGCTTGCCGATAAGCACGGTGTGCGCACTGCAGTGAGCTTTTCAGATCCCGGCATGGTGAAATTTTTTCGCGACAATATGGCGGCGATGGTCGAGGGTGGCGTCGATCTTGTTTTTTGTAATGAAGTCGAGGCGCTGGAGTGGGGTCAATGCGACGACATCGAGGATGCTCTCACCACCATCAAACAGGTCGCCAAACGCTTTGTGGTCACCTTGGGAGCGGACGGCGCCATCACCTGGGACGGTGAGACGCTGCATCGCGTTGCGGCGCATCCAATTGAAGCTGTTAATACCAATGGTGCGGGCGATATGTTCGCTGGTGCATTCCTCTATGCTCTATCTCGAGGCGAGAGCGACCTGCGTGCTACCGAATATGCCACCCTGGCGGCAGGGGAAGTAGTAAAATACTTTGGACCCCGGCTTGATCGGGACGCCTGTCTCACACTACGGCGTCAATTTTTTGGCGACTGAATCAACAGGAATAGACCACAACCCATGAGTGATAAAGAGATCAAACCTGTCATCAAGGCAGATCCGCTTTACCAGATGTTGCGGCAAGAGGACGTCGATGGCTTCAATGCAGGCCGCGACTCAATGGATACCAGCGAGCTGACTGGCGGTGACTACCGCGGCCGTGACTTACGCAAAATGAACGCTCGCGGCCTGGATTTTTCCAATGCCTATTTCCGCAACTGCGATCTCAGCGGCATCGATTTTCGAGAAACCAATCTGGAAGGCGCCAGCTTGATGGACGCCAAAGTGTCGGGGGTCTACTTCCCCGCCGAACTGGGTGCCGATGAGATTCGTCTTTCTCTGGATCATGGCACCCGACTGCGCTATCTCGAGGACTGATCAGACATGACTGGCAAGGATGCCATGCTGAGCACTCCCCACCGCGCGCTGGCGGCCCTAGTGAGCCTGGTCATGCTCGCCCTCTCGCTGACACTCAGCAGCCCAGCAGCGCTGGCACAGAACAGCCTCGCCGATGCACTGCGCCAGCAAAGTGAGTTTCTTCCGGTACGGGAGGCCTATCAACTCGACGGTGCAGTAACCAGCGACGGCCAGCTCCGCCTATATTGGCGAATCGCTGAGGGGTACTACCTCTACCAGCACGCATTTAAGGTCGTTGCTCAGGGAGCTGAGTTGCGCGAGACCCTGCCCCTCGACTTCCCGCCCGCGATTGCGAAAACCGATGAATTTTTTGGTGATGTCTCGGTTTACTACGCTGAGGTGGACCTGCGCACCTCTCTGGCAGAGGGCGGAGAATCGCAGACCTTGGCCGTAACGTACCAGGGCTGCGCCGACGCCGGCTTATGCTACCCGCCTGAGACAGAGTATCTGCAGGTCAATGTCGCCAGCGGCTCGGTCTCTCCAGCCTCTGCGGCAGATATGAATTCCCGCACTACCGATCAGGCTCCTGCTAGAGCGGATATGACCCTCGCCTTCGCGTTGGGACTGGCGTTCCTGGGCGGCTTGATTCTCAATGCCATGCCGTGTGTCTTTCCGATTCTGTCTCTCAAGGTACTGACCTTTGCCACGGGAGACCCATCGGAGCATCGGCGGCATGGACTCGCTTACCTGACGGGTGTGGTCGCCTCTTTTGTATTGATTGCTGGCGTGCTCATCAGTCTGCAGAGCGCAGGTCGTTGGGTGGGTTGGGGCTTTCAGCTCCAATCCACCGGCTTTGTGATTGCCCTCGCTTACCTGTTCGCCCTCATGGGTCTTTCACTGTCTGGTCTGGTGTTATTCGGCGGTCGCTGGATGAACCTGGGAGCGGGTTTGGCGACGGCGACCGGCACACGGGGTAGCTTTTTTACCGGCGTCCTGGCGGTGATCGTGGCAAGCCCCTGTACTGCGCCGTTTATGGGTACCGCGCTAGGCTACGCGCTCACACAACCGCCGCTGGAAGCGCTCGCGGTATTCGCCTCATTGGGAGTGGGCATGGCGGCCCCTATGGTTGCCATCAGCATGAGCGGTAACGCGCGACGCTGGTTACCCAAGCCCGGCGCGTGGATGGAGACCCTGAAGCAGGTCATGGCGTTCCCGCTGTATCTCACCGCCGTATGGCTACTGTGGGTCGCGGGGAAACAGAGCGGCGTCGACGCCATGGCCGCCGCGGGCGCAGGGCTTGTCATGCTGGCGCTCGGGCTCATGTTGCTCCGTGGCGGAATGACCGCACGAATCTTGGGGGTAGCGTGTATGGTGCTAGCCATCGTGCTGGGTGGCGTGCGGGGCGAGGCGTCAGGCGTCTCTGGCAAGGCAGCCAGAGAGGGGACTGTCGCTTGGTCACCCGAGAGACTGCAATCTTTGCGGGCTCAAGGCACCCCAGTGTTTGTCGATGTGACCGCCGACTGGTGCATTACCTGCCTTGCGAACGAGCAAGCAGTGCTGTTCACCGATGACATGACGCGTGCCTTCGAAGACGCGGGGGTCACCTACATGGTGGCGGACTGGACCAACTACGACCCAGCCATCGGCACGTTTGTCCGTGAACATGGGCGAAACGGTATACCGCTATACGTGCTCTACTCGAGCAACCGAAGTGCGGCGCCCGTCATTTTGCCGCAGCTACTCACCCGTAATATCGTGATGGAGGCTCTGGCCGGTGTATCAGAGTAAGCTCCTGTGCAGTCGCAATGTAGAGAAAGGGGGAGCAGCGCAATGATCGCCTCACTGAAGCGTGCGGTCCATTCACCGTCCGGCCCGCTGAGTCAGCGTCGCCGCTGCGCAGTGAATGGTCTCTGCTTATCGGCATGGTTGTTCGCTGCCTCTGCCGCCTACTCAGATGAAATATTGCACTGGCAAAACGTGTGGGTACGCGCCATGCCACCCGGGGCCCAAGTGACAGCAGCCTATGGCAATCTGATGAACCACGGTAGCGAGACGGTGCGGCTCTCGGGTATCAGTAGCTCGGTAAGCGGCAACGCACAAATGCATGATGTGATTGCAGAAGGCGATCAGCGGCGAATGGTCCAACTGATGTCGGTCGAGATTGCGCCACATGAAACACTGGTGTTCGAGCCGGGCGGCCGTCACATCATGTTGCTCGATGTGAGCAATCCGCCCATCGAAGGGAGCACTGTGGAGGTTTGCGCGCTCAGTGCAGCGGGAACCGAATCCTGCACTCAGGCAACGGTCGAAAGACAAGCGCCAATGAGCCATGAGAACCACACAGGCCATCACCACTGATGAGCGACAGCACCCCAACACCCGAGGAGACAGCCATCGACAACTCGCCGGGTGTTTTTCGGCGCTGGCTGGGCCGAATCAAGCCCGACCCCGCGAATTCAGACCCTCGCAAGCTTGGCAAGTGGGGCGGCATCATTTTGGGCGCCTATCTCACCATTGCCGTGATAGTGGGTATGTATTGGAGTGGGACCCCGGACCATTTTGATGTCCGCGACAACGCAACGCGTTACGCGGGGGCCACGAATCAGGATGTGGTCACAGGCACCACAACTGTGGCAACACTGCAGGAGGTCATTCGGGTGCTACTCGAAAAACCTGGCGGCTACTTGCACAACGACTTGTTCCCCCCAGGGGTCTGGCTCGACAACATGCCAAATTGGGAATATGGCGTGCTGGTCCAGAGCCGTGATCTGGCGCGGGCACTGAGAGAAGTGCTCAGTCGGTCTCAGTCACAATCCAAAGAAGATGTAGACCTCACCCTGGCAGAGCCGCGCATTAACTTTCAGTCGAATAGCTGGATTTTGCCGGCTTCCGAGAGTGAGTATCGCGACGCCCTGAGATTCCTTGAAGCCTACCGCGCGCGACTTGCCGTCAGCGGCGGGGATAGCGCCCAGTTCTATGCAAGGGCCGACAACCTGAGCCACTGGCTGGGGATGATCGAGAAACGTCTGGGCAGCCTCTCACAGAGGCTATCGGCAAGTGTCGGTCAACGGCGGCTCAATACCGACCTCGCCGGGGACGCCGCCGCCGCGCAATCAACCAGCGCGCCTGAGGAAATCCTCGTGCGCACCCCCTGGCGCGAGATTGACGACATTTTTTACGAGAGCCGCGGTGCAGCCTGGGCACTGACACAATTTTTAAAGGCCGCCGAGGTCGACTTTGCAGACGTACTGGCCAAAAAGAATGCCACCGTTAGCCTGCGGCAAATCATTCGTGAGCTAGAAGCGGCGCAGGCATCCGTGTGGAGTCCGGTCATTTTGAATGGATCCGGCTTTGGCTTATGGGCAAATCACTCACTGGTGATGGCGAGCTACATCTCCCGCGCCAACGCGGCGCTGATTGACCTCAGGGAACTGCTGGCACAAGGATAAAGGTTAAAGGCTGGGCGGCTTCTTCAGGTCGAGACACATGGCCTACTGAGATCAACTCGGCAAGCGCGGCCGGTAAAGCCCCCGCAGCAAGCTCTGCTCAGCGTCTCGCGCCAGCAAGCAGTGCCCACTCCTCCTGTTGATCCGCAATCGCCAGATCCACCGTCGGCGAGTAAGCCTCGATCACTGCCTCAGCCTGCTCCGCCAACAGCCCTGCCAACAATACTCGCCCCCCGGGCGCCAAAAACGTCGTGAGAATCGGCATCAGATCCACAAGTGGTCCCGCCAGAATATTGGCGACGACCCACTCGGCGGAGCCCGCCCAGGATGAGATCACCTCAGCGTCTGGCAGAACCGCCGTAAAAGTGGTTTCCGGCACCTGATTTCGGTTCGCATTATCGCGACTGGCTGTCATCGCCTGGGGGTCGTTATCTACCCCCAATACCGCGCCAGCACCGAGGCGCGCAGCAGCGATCCCGAGAATGCCCGATCCACACCCGTAATCGACCACACGATCGCCAGCCTCAATACCGCTGTCCAATGCCCGAAGACACATCGCCGTCGTGGGGTGGGTACCGGTGCCAAATGCCAGACCAGGATCGAGGAGGATATTGATCGCATCGGGGTCGGGGGGAGACGTCCAGCTGGGGCAGATCCAGAGGCGGTCACCCATCTGGAGTGGGTGAAAGTGATCCTCCCAGACCCGGCTCCACTCACGATCGGCAATCCGCACCGGTGCCTCCGTGATGCCTTTCACCAAATCCCGAGGTACCGCAAGTAACAGCGGCGCCACGTCCTGATCGCCGGTGAATAAGGCGGCCACACTCACCGCATCCCATAGAGGCGTCTCGCCGGGACCCGGCTCTAGTAGAGGCTGGTCAGCCTCGTCTTCGAGGGTGACAGAGAGCGCGCCATGGGCGAACAGCCAGTCTTCGAGGGCCTCGACCTGATCCTTACGGGCGGTGAAATGGAGCTCCTGCCAACCGGCGTCGGAGCTCAACGCTCGTGTTCCAACTTACTCTCGAGGTAATGAATGCTGACGCCACCGGCCATAAACGAGCTGTCCGTCACGAGTTCGCGGTGCAAGGCTGCATTGGTGCGAATACCATCGACCACAAGCTCATCGAGCGCCTGGCGCATTTTCACCAGCGCCGCCTCGCGGGTATCGGCATAGGTGATGAGTTTTCCGATCAGACTGTCGTAGTGCGGCGGCACGGTATAACCACTGTAAACGTGAGAATCGACCCGCACGCCGTGCCCACCCGGCGCATGGAAAGTCTTGATCGTGCCCGGGGAGGGCATGAAGGTGCGAGGATCCTCTGCATTGATACGACACTCGATCGAGTGGCCCGTCAATGACACGTCCTCCTGCTTGATCGACAGCGGCGCGCCGCCCGCAATCAAAAGCTGCTCACGCACAATGTCCACACCACTGATCATCTCGGTCACGGGATGCTCAACCTGCACTCGGGTATTCATCTCTATGAAGTAAAACCCGTTGTCTTCGAACAGGAACTCAAAGGTGCCGGCACCGCGATAGCCCATGTCCAGACACGCTCGCACACAAGCGTCCCCGATCTCATTGCGCAGGGCATCATCAATACCGGGAGCCGGCGCCTCCTCAATGACTTTCTGGTGGCGCCGCTGCAACGAGCAGTCGCGATCGCCCAAATGAACCGCATTGCCCTGCCCGTCCGCCAGTACCTGAATCTCGACGTGGCGCGGCCGCTGCAGGAATTTCTCCATGTACACGACCGGCGAGCCAAAGGCCGCTTGGGCCTCGGATTGGGTCACCTGAATAGACGACAGCAGCACTTCCTCGTTGTGCACCACACGCATACCACGACCACCGCCACCTGCTGCGGCCTTCACGATCACCGGGAAACCAATGTCCCTCGCGATGCGAATGACCTCGTCCGGATCGTCTGGCAACGCGCCCTCAGAGCCAGGCACTGTCGGTACACCGGTGCGTTGCATCTGTTGCTTGGCTGAGACTTTGTCGCCCATCAGACGGATGGTATCGGCAGTGGGACCGATGAAAGTAAAGCCACTCTTCTCCACCTGCTCGGCAAAATCGGCGTTCTCAGAGAGAAAGCCGTAGCCCGGGTGAATGCCATCGGCGTTGGTCAGCTCCGCCACGCTGATAATCGACGGTACGTCCAGATAACTTTGAGCAGAGGGCGGTGGCCCGATACAAACAGCCTCGTCTGCGAGACGCACGTGCTTCAGGTCGCGGTCTGCCGTGGAGTGGACGGCGACGGTCTTGATGCCCAGTTCTTTACAGGCACGCAGCACACGAAGGGCGATTTCGCCGCGGTTGGCGATCAATACTTTTTCAAGCATGGGGGATGTCCTTTTGGGGTCGCTCACCCACGCTTTAGGAAATGGAAATCAGGGGCTGGTCAAACTCAACGGCTTCGCCATTCTCGACGTGAATCGCCGTCACTGTGCCGGCACGATCCGCTTCGATCTGGTTCATCATCTTCATCGCTTCAACAATGCAGAGCACATCGCCCACGCGCACGGTTTGCCCGACCTCTATGAAAGAAGGGGCTTCCGGACTAGGCGAGCGATAAAAGGTGCCGACCATCGGCGACAACACGGCGTTATCTGCTACCGGTGCTGCTGCGGGGGCAGCGGCTTCCGCTGCCGGCGCTTCGCTAGGTGCAGGCGCAGCGGCAGGTGCGAGAGCAGCGGGCGCCGGGGCGGCATACGCAACTTGCGCCGCAGGTTGGTTGCCGTGACGACTAATACGCACTGATTCCTCACCCTCTTTGATCTCTATCTCGCCGATATCCGACTCTTCCAATAGCTCGATCAGTTTTTTGACTTTGCGAATATCCATGTTGGTTCCTTCAGTGGGTCGTGGAGTGGGTATCCAGAGACTGTAAAACGGCCGCCAACGCGCAGTCGTAGCCGAAACTGCCCAGCCCCGAGATCACCGCCTCGGCGATGTCCGAGATGTAGCTGTGATGTCGAAAGGGTTCGCGAGCGTATACGTTGGAAATATGCACTTCGATGCATGGAATATCGACGCCTGCCAACGCATCGCGGAGCGCCACGCTCGTGTGGGTGAAGGCCGCGGGGTTAATAATGATGAACTGGGTGCCTTCTGCCCGTGCCTGATGAACTGTTTCAATCAACTCCTGCTCACTATTGCTCTGCACGCAGGTAAGGCTCGCCCCCGCCCGCTCGGCTTCGGATTGCAGTCGATGATTGATTTCGTCGAGCGTCTCCGAGCCGTAGATCTCGGGCTCGCGAGTTCCCAGTAAATTGAGGTTGGGGCCGTGCAGTACGAGAATTGACGCCATGGGCCGACTCGACAAAGTGCTGAAAAGGGTCGCAAAGTGTGTCGCAGAAAGCGTCCGCCGTCTACTTTTTTGGGCATTTGCACGATTTTTCGCGACGTTAGCCGCAAAATAAGCGCAAATTACTCGCAGCTGAGCGACTTGTCCGCCTGCCCCAGCCTCGCGTAGGAAGGCCTTTCAAGGCGGGAAATAGACGGCCCCATCATGGTCAGCCACCCTCTGCCCGCCCGCTGATCTCAATATGCAATCATGCTGACAGCCCACCACCGCACAGACCCACCGATGCAAAGCAGAGGCTCTGACTCACAGCGCACCGCAACAACACGACCCAGTGACAACCTCAGTAATACGAAAGCGATGCCTATCGGTAATTCGCTGGTTAAAAAACGTCCAGTACGCCTTTCGATTCTGTGGTGGCTGCTTTACACTCACTCGCTCGAAGTTGAGCCCTTTCCCGATGCATATTGGCGGCCTGAAGCCCTGCAATAACGTGTTCCTTGCGCCGATGGCAGGGGTCACTGATCTCCCCATGCGTGAACTCGCCATCGAGTTGGGTGCCGGCCTCGCCGTGGGTGAGATGCAATCCGCCGACCTCCGCCTCGCCAAATCACGCAAAACCCGGCAGCGCCAGCGCCACAGCGAGTCGGCAGGGATACGCTCAGTGCAAATTGTTGGCTACGACCCGCAGCAGCTGGCAGAGGCGGCACAGTTCAACGCAGACCTCGGCGCCGACATTATCGACATCAACATGGGCTGCCCTGCCAAGAAGGTCTGTCGACGGGCAGCGGGCTCGGCACTGCTGGCAGATGAGCCCCTGGTCGGTCGCATACTCGAGGCAGTCGTCAACGCCGTCGACGTGCCGGTGACACTGAAAATTCGCACCGGGACAGACTCAGTAAATCGCAATGGCGCAGCCATTGCCCGTATCGCAGAGCAAGCAGGCGTGCAGATGCTGACCGTTCATGGTCGCACCCGCGCTGATCGCTTTCTGGGGCGAGCCGAGTACGGCACCATTGCGCAGATCGTGGCAGCCGTCTCGATCCCGGTGATTGCCAATGGTGATATCGACTCAACGGACAAAGCACGGGCCGTCCTTAAACAAACCGGCGCGACGGGGGTCATGATCGGACGCGCGGCGCAAGGCAATCTTTGGCTACCCGGAGCCATTGCGCGAGCACTGGCATCAGGCGGGGACGTTGCAGCTCCCTCTTTTTCCGAGCAACTTCGCATTCATCAGCGCCACGTTGCCCGACTACATGATTTTCACGGCGACCACCTGGGACCAAAAATTGCCCGCAAGCATCACGCCTGGTTCCTTCAGTCACTGGCGTCACAGGCTTTGATATGCACCACCTCGCTGCGCGGCGGGCGGCAAACGTTTAACGCGCTCGAATCGAGTGAGGCCCAAATTCAGCACCTTGCAGCATTGGCTGAGCAAGGCTCGGGGCTCAGGCACGCCCTGCCTCCCGCAGAGCAAAGATGCAGCGAGGCGCAGCTCGCCGCATGAGTGCCGCCAAAGACAGCCCATCCGCAAAGCGGCGCAAGGCAACTAAAGCTGACCCCCGGCCTCTTAAGGACAGCGCAAGCGAAGCGATCGAACACTTTCTGAAAACCCTCGATGGTGAGCCCTGCAGTGACTTATACGACATGGTGCTGCAACAGGTAGAGGCGCCTCTATTCAAAGCGGTGCTGGAATACACCCAACACAATCAGAGCCATGCTGCGACGATGCTGGGCTTGAATCGCGGCACCCTGCGTAAAAAGCTCCGGCAGCACGGACTGCTGAACGAACCCGAGCCGCCGAAGCGAAAGCGGTCAAGCCGCACTCCCAAATCACCTGCAAGCAAGACTGCAACAAACAAGACTGCAACAAAAAGGAAACGATAGATCATGAGCGAAGCCGGACTGGCCCCCTTGAGGCGTGCCCTCATCAGTGTTTCAGACAAAACCGGCATTGTGGAATTTGCCCGCGCGCTTGCCCAGCGAGGTGTTGAGATTCTCTCTACCGGGGGCACATGCCGCCTGTTGCGCGAGGAAGGGCTGACCATCACCGAAGTCTCTGACCACACCGGCTTTCCCGAGATGATGGATGGCCGGGTCAAAACGCTACATCCCACCATCCACGGTGGCATCCTTGGCCGGCGCGGCACCGACGATGATGTGATGTCAGACCACAGTATCGCGCCGATCGACCTGGTAGTGGTCAACCTCTACCCCTTTGAAGCGACGGTCGCCCGCCCTGACTGCTCGCTGGAGGACGCCGTTGAGAACATCGATATCGGTGGCCCGACAATGGTGCGCGCGGCGGCGAAAAACCATCGAGACGTGACGATTGTGGTGTCGGCAGGAGATTACGCCCGGGTGCTCGACGAACTCGCGGCGCACGATGGCCACACCACCCTCGCCACCCGATTTGATCTCGCCATCCGTGCTTATGAGCACACCGCGGCTTACGACGGCATGATCGCCAACTATTTTGGCTGTCTTACCGAGGGCGGGTCGGAGCGATTTCCGCGCACCTTTAACCTGCAACTCGAGAAAGTGCAGGAGATGCGCTACGGTGAAAATCCGCACCAGGGCGCTGCGTTTTACCGCGAATCCTCTGCCACCGAGGTGGGCATCAGCCGTGCCGAACAGCTGCAGGGCAAGGCGCTTTCCTATAACAACGTCGCGGACACCGACGCCGCGCTGGAATGCGTCAAGACCTTCGAGGCACCTGCCTGCGTCATCGTCAAGCACGCCAATCCCTGTGGAGTGGCTGTTGCCAGTGACCTGCTCAGCGCCTACGACCTCGCTTTTCATACCGACACGGAGTCGGCCTTTGGCGGCATCATCGCCTTTAACCGGGAACTCGATGGCAAAACAGCCGAGGCCATTGTCGAGCGACAGTTTGTCGAGGTCATTATTGCCCCAGAGGTCTCCAGTGAGGCCGTGGCGGCAGTCGCGGCGAAGGAGAACGTTCGGTTGTTGCGCACGGGGCAGTGGGCTGAGCCCGCCGCTGCACGCGACTTCAAGCGCGTGAATGGCGGCTTGCTTATTCAGGACCGCGACGACGGCATGGTGACGCGAGAAGATCTCACCGTGGCCACCGAGCGTGCGCCGACTGACGCCGAATGGGAGGATTTGCTGTTCGCCTGGAAAGTCGCGAAATTCGTCAAGAGTAACGCCATCATTTACGCCGCCAACCAGCGCACTATTGGCGTGGGTGCAGGGCAGATGTCTCGGGTGAACTCTGCTCGTATCGCTGCGATCAAAGCTGAACACGCGGGGCTCGAAGTCAAAGGTGCGGTCATGGCCTCAGATGCGTTCTTCCCCTTTCGCGACGGCATCGACAATGCCGCCGAGCGAGGCATTGCAGCGGTGATTCAACCGGGTGGCTCGATGCGTGATGAAGAGGTGATCGCCGCGGCAAATGAGGCGGGCATGGCCATGGTATTTACCGGCATGCGCCACTTCAGACACTGATCCGTGCGCAAAAGAGAGACAGCAGCATGAACATTCTGGTCGTGGGGAGCGGAGGCCGGGAGCATGCGCTGGCCTGGAAACTGGCAGAGCCCGAGACAGTCCAGCGCGTTTACGTGGCACCCGGCAATGCCGGTACCGCCCTTGAGCCCAAGCTGGAAAATATCGCGCTGGATCCCATGGACATTGAGGGGCTGGCTCAATTTGCCAAAGACCGCGACTGTGCACTCACGGTGATTGGGCCGGAGGCACCATTGGTCGCTGGGATCGTCGATCATTTTGCCGAGCAGGGCCTGCCCTGTTTTGGCCCCAGCGCCGGCGCCGCGCAACTCGAAGGCAGTAAGTCCTTTACCAAGGACTTCCTCGCACGACACAACATCCCGACGGCGTCTTATGCAGTGTTTACCGAAATAGATCCCGCGCTCAACT
>JBELDB010000034.1:0-15869 GCA_042094525.1 Congregibacter sp.
ACCCCTCCGGAAGGGCGCACATTCTCTAGATCTGGACCCCCTGTGTCAACAGGGCCGGAGGGGGAATTCTGCGCTTCTGGTAGCTCTCCCAAGTGACGGCTTTATCTGGGCCTGTGCCAATTGGAACGCAGCTTTTAGCGCGGGGATGAAATGGAGCTGGCGAGAGGAATCGAACCCCCGACCGGCTGATTACAAATCAGCTGCTCTACCTACTGAGCTACGCCAGCTAAAAGACGTGAGTCGGAACAGAAAGGGCTACCCCGACGGGGAGCGCATCATCCCCTCAGGGGCGATGCTCGTCAAGCTTCTGCCGCAACCATAGCCGCAGGCCCTCCATCACGAGCTCCGGATAGCGCGTGGCCTTGAGCCCGAGGTCGAGCATCGTTGCGGCCGACCCGCCGGTCACCATAGCGTGATGATCCGGATAATCTTCGCATACGCTGCGCACAGCACCTATCGTCGACCGCCACACTCCGGCGCCGACGCACGCCCCGGTCGTAATACCCGGCATCATGGTGGTTTGCAGCTTATCGACCTGAATTCGTCCGGTATCGGCGGTCAGCGCACGTCTCTGAAGATCTGCACCGGGGATAATATAACCACCCTGATGCTCGCCCTCGCCCGAAATCAGATCGATGGTCACCGCCGTGCCTGCATCGATCACACACAATGGGCCTGTGTGAATAGAGCGAGCAGCCAGCATAGCCAACCACCGATCTACTCCCATACTCTCGGGCTCTCTATAGCCATTCACCAATCCCGGCGCCGACGGCGCAGTGGTGGCCATGTGCACTGGGGCATCACTGCGCTGGCTGAGCTCCGTCACAAGGTCCACATCGGCAGCGTCGCCGGCAACGCTGGCAATACCGGCGAGTGCCCACTCTTGCCCCTCGAGCGCAGCCCCAAGCGCCATCAAACCGGGCACCGAGCCGCCGGCACCGATCAGGCCACTGCTATCAGCGAAGCGCCACTTGATCGCCGTGTTGCCCACATCCAATAACAGCCACGGTAGCTGTGCACTCATGTCAGACCCCCAATTGACAACAGACTGGCCTCCCCGCCTGACACCGCCAACGGGCCGTGGTCGGTTTCAACAATGAGAGCCCCTGCGTCATCGATACCCGCGGCCTGGCCCGAAACCGGGGGCGAGCCATCCACCACCACGCTTCGGCCCTTCAGCAGGTCACGTTGCCGCCAACGATCCAGCCAGCCACTCATGCCGTCTCTATCAATCTGCTGCAGGCCTCCCGCCAGCTGGTCGAGTACACCTGCGGCCAGTGGGTTACGGTCAATCGGCCTGCCGACTGCTGAGCACAAGTCCGTCCAGGGTCGCTGGATGGCCCCTGCTGGCACTGCAGGCATATCAACATTCAGCCCCACCCCAACGACCACCTGTCGACAACCATCCGCCTCTCCTAGCATCTCTATTAACACACCCCCTAGCTTGCGCTCCCCGTGGTACAGATCATTGGGCCACTTTAGCTTCAAAGGAATGTCGTACATCTCAGTAATCGCCTCGGCAAGCATGGCGCCCACGGCGAGACTCAGCCCGGACAGTCGCTCGAGCGTCAGCTCGAAGCGCCATCCTAGCGAGCAGTAGAGATTTGCCCCCGCTGGACTGTGCCAGGTGCGGCCTCTTCGACCGCGGCCCGCTGTTTGCTCCTCGGCCATCACAACCAGTCCGTGGCAGGACTGCGCATCTGTAAGCTCCCGCACCACATCGTTAGTCGAGCCAACTGTGTCACGGACGTCCACCGTCAATACCGCCGCGGTGGCGTCTGACAGCGAGGTGGAGATCCGGTTTGCGTGCAAAGGTATTAAGCTCATTTTGCGAATCATACCGCTTCGTTATGCGTGATTCGCGGCCGCGTTTCTACTCAACTTTCTCGATACCTGTCATGATCCCAACATTGCCACAGCCGGCACCGCCATTTCAGGGGATACGGTATGCCAAACGCCTCCTTGGCGCCCAGAGAGCGCCTACGTCTGCTCGCAATGCTGCTAGCCGTCTCCATTGGCGTGCTCCTGATTGCTGATCTGTGGCGACTGCCACTGACCCAGGAAAGCCTTGCCACAGCTGGCCGCGGCGTGGTGTTTATCTTGCTTGCACTGGGGCTGATGGGCTCGCGTCGGCTGAGTGTCGTTCTCACTGCCTTATTGTGCGGTGTCTCGCTACTCGACTTGCTGACGGTCAATCACACACTGCAATTAACTGATGTACTGGAAATACCCACTTTGCTGATCTGCGCGGGCCTGCTGCTGGCACCGGAGCACTCCCCTCAGGATCAGGACGCTGCATCGTGATGGTATATCGCGATCAACTACCGACCCCACTCGGCATTCTGACGCTCGAAGCCAGCGATCGGGGGCTCATTAGCGTGCGCTTCCCCAGCCGGGCCAGGCCACCCAAAACCCGGTCGCGAGATAACCCAATCCTCGCTCAAGCCAAGCAGCAACTTGCCGCGTACTTCGCGGGCGATCTCAAACAATTCTGCGTGCAACTCGACTGGCAGGGCACCGTCTTTCAGCAATTGGTATGGCAAGCCCTCACCCACATTCCCTACGGCGAGACCGTGAGCTATGCCGATATCGCCCGAGCTATCGGCAGACCAAGATCTGCAAGGCCAACAGGCGGCGCGGTGGGCGCCAACCCCCTGCCCATCATCGTGCCGTGCCACCGGGTCATCGGTAGCGATCAAACACTCACCGGTTTTACCGGTGGGCTCAATATCAAAGTCGCGTTACTTGAGTTGGAAGGCCGCTCGGTCGGATAACGATCAAGCGTTGAGATCGGGGATGATGTCGTCTTTCAGCCGCTCTATGGACTCTTTAAGACGCAATTTTTCTTTCTTTAACCGCTGCACGAGAAGCTGGTTCTGCCAGGGGCGCGCCTGAAGCTCGATAATTTTCTGATCGAGAGTGCGATGTTGCGCCTGCATCAAAGACAAGCGCTCTGCTGGCGAGAGATCCTCATTGGCCGCCGACTGATCTGGTCCCACGCGTTCGGTCATGCGTTCATCTTCCCCCTACCTATTACAGAATCTAACTGGGGTTCGACCGCACTGACAAGCGCTGATCAAATGTTTGCTGGCTCCAGTCCCTGCACCCATTAAATATCCGGGTCGGGAATCAGATCCAGATAATCAATCTTTGGGTCACCAGCGGCGACAAATTTCGGCGCCTTCAAGCTATCCCACTGGTTGTATCGGATCGGTGCGCCCTCGAGGGTCGTCACAGTGCCCCCAGCGGCCCGAACCAGTGCGTCTCCAGCAGCCAGATCCCACTCATAGCAGGGTGAGGTGCGCGGATACACATCGGCCGCTCCCGACGCCACGTCACAGAACTTTAAGGCACTACCCGCATTTTGCCGCTGCGCGCCCTCGGCAATTCCCGAGAGGCGGTTCAGCATCATCTCAACTCTCTCCGCACGGTGGCGGGCGCTTGCCGACACGACCAAGGCTGCAGACGAATCGACTGATCGAGTGCTCAACGCTTGCCCCGCCTCGTCAGCAAAAAGCGGATACCGACGAGCACCCCAGCCGGGGATGCCGAGGTCGGTATACCCGCGGCTGGGGGCTGCAATTAAGCCAAGGACTGCTTCTGCTTCAACAATCAGCGCAATGTTCACCGTGAACTCACCGGTTCCCTCCAGAAACTCCTTGGTGCCATCCAGCGGGTCAACCATCCAACACACGGGCCAGTCGCGACGGCCGATGAGCTGCTCAAGCGTCGATTCCTCCGACAAGATCGGAATGCTCGGAGTGAGCGCTTGCAGCACCCGACATATCAGCTGGTGCGAAGCATGATCGGCTTCCGTGACAGGACTGGCGTCAGGCTTCTGGCTAACTGCCACCTCACCAACCTTGGCGAAGAGATCCAAAATGCACCGCGACGCCTCGTTGGAGAGTGCCCTCAGCGCGAGAATCAGATCAGGGAGTGGGATTTCTGTCTCCCGCAGCATCGCGTCGAGGCCGGGGTTCCCGCTATAGTGAGTGTCAGTCATGAATACAGGGTAGCATCCGATGGCCTTAACCGTGGCCTCCAGTCTGTCGGTAACGGGCGTGGACTGGACGCAACTCGATACCATCTTGCTGGATATGGATGGCACGTTGCTCGATCTCGAGTTCGATAACCATTTCTGGGGGACTGTGATCCCGGGAGAATGGGGACGGCAACGCGGCCTCGACATTGCGACCAGCCAGGAAACATTGGCACCGGTATTTGCCGGCGAACGAGGCAAGCTCAACTGGTATTGCCTTGATTTCTGGGGGCAGAAGCTGGGCCTCGACATACCGACCATCAAGGCAGGCTACGCCGAAGGCATTCGCTGGCGACCTCAAGCGGAAACCTTTCTGAGGCACCTGCGAGCCAGTCATTTAGACGTGGTACTGATCACCAACGCACATCCACTCACGCTTCAGATGAAGGCTGAACGCGTTCCTCTGGCGCAATGGTTCGACACCATGATCAGCTCCCACGATTATGGCGCCCCTAAAGAGACGCCCACTTTTTGGAATGCGTTAATGAACGAGCGCCCTTTCGATCCGGAACGCACACTGTTCGTCGACGACTCCGAGTACGTGCTCGAGTCTGCAAAGGAGTTTGGTGTTGCGCATCTGGTGACGCTGCGTCAGCCTGACTCGACGCTGCCCGTGCGTGAGCGAACGGACTTTCCCTCGATTCATCACTTTGAAGAAATTCTCAACGGGCTTCCTGACATTGACTGAAGGCGAGCACGGCACCAAAAAAGTCCGCATAGACAAGTGGCTGTGGGCGGCGCGTTTTTTTAAAACCCGTTCACTGGCCAAGGCGGCGATCGAAGGCGGCAAAGTGCAACTTGCAGGGCAGCGGGTCAAAGTGTCCAGAGAAGTCGCCCCGGGTGATGTGCTTCGCGTGCGTTTGGGCTGGGACGAACGCGAGATCACCGTAATGGCGACCAGCGAGCAGCGCCGCGCGGCACCGATCGCGCAAACTCTCTACCAAGAGACCGACACCAGCATTGAACGTCGCAACCGAACCGCCGAAGCGCGCAAGGCAGCGGGCGCTCTGGCGCGCCCTTCGCAGCGACCTGGCAAGCACGAACGCAAAGCACTGGAGCGCTTGAGAAAGCAGTTTGACCCCTCATGAATTAGAGCGTCGCTGCCGCCAAGACTTGGGGTATGATCCTTGGCATGATTGAAGAACTGCCGACAACGCGACCCCTCACCCCGCTACTGGATAGCGTCGCAACCGATCTCGACAGACTGTCGCAGCTGGAGACTCACGAGCTCGTGAGAGTCGCCGAAGAATTACGACACGATCTGCTTTACTCGGTGGCAGGCACCGGTGGTCACTTTGGCGCTGGTCTGGGCGTCGTCGAGCTGACGGTGGCGCTGCACCACGTCTTTAATACCCCCCACGATCGCATCGTGTGGGATGTGGGACATCAAACCTACCCGCACAAAATCCTTACCGGTAGGCGTGACCGCATGAACAGCATGCGGCAAATAGAGGGTTTGTCGGGTTTCCCTAAACGCTCCGAAAGTCCCTTTGACACCTTTGGCGTCGGGCACTCCTCGACCAGCATTTCTGCGGCGATGGGAATGGCCTTGGCGGCCCAAAAGCAGGGTATCGACC
This sequence comes from Congregibacter sp., assembly GCA_042094525.1. Classification (GTDB taxonomy): domain Bacteria; phylum Pseudomonadota; class Gammaproteobacteria; order Pseudomonadales; family Halieaceae; genus Luminiphilus. The sequence goes on from JBELDB010000034.1 coordinate 5,617, forward strand.
GAAAAGTGATCGCCGTCATTGGTGATGGCGCTATTACGGGCGGCATGGCCTTTGAGGCACTGGCCCATGCAGGCCACGAGCGTCCCAATATGCTGGTCATACTGAATGACAATCAGATGTCCATCGGCCATAACACGGGAGGCCTGGCGACCTACTTCGCCAAGATTTGGGCGAGCAGAACCTATATTGCGTTGCGCGAAGGCTCCAAAAAAATCCTCGAGCATGTTCGCGGCGCCTGGGATCTGGCCAAGAAGACTGAAGAGCACATGAAAGGCATGGTGGCGCCCGGCACCATGTTCGAGGAGCTCGGGTGGCATTACATTGGCCCACTGGATGGCCACGACCTGCCCCAGCTGGTGAACACTTTAAACGTGATGAGCGAGCTAAAAGGCCCACAGTTTCTGCATATTCGGACCGTCAAAGGCAAAGGCTTCGCACCCGCTGAGCGAGACCCCATTGGCTATCATGCGATCAACAAACTGGAACCCGCTAAACCTGCCAAGACCGCGGTGCCCGCCAAGCCCAAGAGCCCAAAATATCAGGACGTTTTCGGCCAATGGCTGTGCGACGTCGCAGCGCAGGATGACCGTGTGGTGGGCATCACGCCTGCCATGTGCGAGGGGTCCGGGATGGTTCAATACGCCAAAGCGTTCCCCGAGAGATTCTACGACGTCGCCATTGCCGAGCAGCACTCGGTGACGCTGGCGGCGGGTATGGCCTGCGATGGGCTGAAGCCGGTTCTGGCGATCTACTCGACCTTCCTGCAGCGCGGCTATGATCAGCTCATCCACGATGTCGCGTTACAGGGTCTGGATGTGACGCTGGCTATTGATAGAGCCGGGCTCGTCGGGCAGGACGGACCCACCCATCACGGCACCTTCGATTTATCCTATCTGCGGTGCATCCCGAATATGGTCGTGGGAGCGCCCAGTGACGAAAACGAATGCCGGGGAATGTTGCAGTCTGCGTGGTTGCATGACGGCCCATCGGCAGTGCGCTACCCCCGTGGTGAAGGCACCGGCGTGGCCATCGAGCCAGCGCTATCGGCTATCGACATAGGCAAGGCCAACTTGGTCAAGCAAGGAACGAGAGTCGCCATTCTGAATTTTGGCGTGTTGCTTGATCAGGCGCTCGCAGCCGCCGAGACGCTGGGCGCGACGGTGGTGGACATGCGCTGGGTCAAGCCTCTGGATGAAGCGATGATCCTGTCGCTGGTTGAGCAACACGAGCTGTTGATCACCCTCGAGGAGAACGCCATTGCAGGTGGCGCGGGCAGCGGGGTCGCCGAGTTCCTCGCCAATTCGGGTGTCGTCTGTCCGGTTCGCCACATTGGCATCCCCGATGCCTTTATCGCGCACGCCGGGCAAGGTGAGTGCCGGAAGCTGGCCGGACTGACTGCCGAGGCGATTGTCGCAGCCGCACACAGCGATCTGCCAACAGCCAGCCAGCAGGCGCTCTAATTCGTAATCAGCGGGAAACTCTCAGGCGTGGCTAAATCAAGCAAAGAAAAATCCTCTCCCAGTATCGGCCAGCAAATGACCGAACTCAGTGAGCTGGTCGAACAACTTGAGGACCCCGAAATCGAGCTGGAAGCCGCGCTGGTGCTCTACGAGAAAGGGGTGAAGCTGAGCGGCAGCATTCAGAAAACGCTGGAATCTGCGGAGCAACGGGTCGCGCAGGTCGCCGCCGATGGCGCGTTGCTAGAAGAGGATGACTCCGAAGGCGAGGCTTGAAGCACTGATGAGACCCTTCGAATGGATCAGCTGCCCGGACCCGCGACTGGCCGAGGCAATCGACTATTTGTCACAACACCCCGGTAAGCAGCTTCGCTGCCGACTCACACAGGCTTGCGCGGAACTCGTCGCGAGGGAGCCCCTGCCGGCGGCTACCATGGCGGGTGAGGCTATTGAGCTGCTGCATACGTACTCATTAGTGCACGACGATCTCCCTGCCATGGATGACGATGATCTCCGGCGCGGTCAGCCCACCCTCCACTGTGCTTTCGACGAAGCCACAGCGATTCTTGCCGGCGACGGGTTGCAGGCAGCCGCTTTTCAGCGACTGGTAGAGATCGACGCTTTGAGCCCAGAGCAGCGCCTTGAAATACTGCGGGTGGTCAGTATCGCCGTGGGGTTTCAGGGCATGGTGGGAGGGCAGGCGCTCGACCTCGCTGCAGAGCACCATGCCGTCTCTGCCGCGGCGCTGAAAGGAATCCACGACCTTAAAACCGGCGCGTTGATTTCTGCCGCCGCCGAAGTGGGTGCTATCTGCGCGGATGCCTCGAGCGCGCAGCGAGAGGCTTTGGTCCGGTTTGCAAAAGCCATTGGTCTCGCTTTTCAAGTCACTGATGACGTACTCGACGTGACTGGCGACAGCGCCTCGCTGGGCAAAACAGCGGGCAAAGATGAGCGCGCAGAGAAATCGACTTACGTCAGCACGCTAGGTTTGGACGGCGCACAGCAAGAAGCAGATCGTCTGCTGGACGAGGCACTTGAAGCGCTGAGCGACTTTGGCGATTCGGCAGCACCACTCCGAGACTTGGCGCGAAAGATGGTCCACCGGCAGACCTAACTGGGCCTATTCTCCCAGCGCTGCAGAACGAGAGCGGTACTGCCCCATCCGCATCCGCTAACGGGAAGCGCCTTCTAGTTAGCCGCCATCACGATATAGATGAGGGTCATACAGCCGCCCGTCAGTAAACCGGCTACCACATCGTCGAGCACCACACCCCACGCACCCGGAAGACCGCGCTCTACGGCGTCAACTGGCCAGGGTTTTACAATGTCAAACAGCCGGAATAGCAGGAATGAACCGAGCAACAACAGCCCACTGGACAGTTCGAAGGGCAGGAGACTCATGGGAATGAGTAATGCGAGCCAAACGCCGGCTACCTCATCAATCACGATGGCGGGGTGATCGATCACACCCCAGGCCTCGCCCGCGCGTTTAGCGGACCACACCGCCACGCCAAGCAAACCTAGCCATGCACCCCAATGCCACATCAATGGCATACCCAGCGACAAAGCCAAAACCCCCACCGCCACAACGCTACCTGCGGTACCCGGCGCCACCGGAGACAGGCCCGAGCCACAGCCTGTAGCGATCAGTGTGGCCAGATCGGTAATGCGCGCCTGGGTGGGATCATCGCAGTCAGCGGGCGAAGTGGTCATAACCGATGCACTCGGGAGTTCGATCACAGCTTATCCCGCTTCCCGCATGAACACGACCAATTTCAGTACAGCCCTCTGGGAGCGGCACCTTGCTTGGCAGAGTGAACAACAATTCGTAATCATCGCCGCCCGCCAACGCCCAATCCTGAGCTTGCGTTAACGCGACTGAGGCACGTAGCGCCTCTGAGAGTGGCAGCAATGTACTGTCGATATGGATGCCAACGCCACTCGCGGCGGCGACGTGCCCCGCATCGGCCAGCAGCCCGTCGGAAATATCAATGCAAGCCGTGGCACATTCCCTGAGTGCCTGACCCAAGTTCAAACGTGCCGTCGGCCTCTCATAACGGGTCATCAAGAAGTCAGCGTGACGAGCGTCTTCAACGGCAAGCTCTTTTGCACTGATGGCGAGACCTGCCGCGGCGTCGCCTAGGTGACCGCTCACGCAGAGCCGATCACCGGATTGCGCACCGGCGCGCGTCATAAATTGTCTGGCAGGCGTCGAGCCAAGGACTGTCACGTTGACCGACAAAGGGCCACGGGTGGTGTCACCACCCACCAAACACAAACCTGTCTGTTGGCTGGCTTCATAAAGGCCGCGGGAAAAAGCGTGTAGCCAGTTTGACTCAAGCGCCGGCAGTGTCAGGGATAGTAGACAAGCCAAAGGGGAGGCGCCCATCGCGGCGAGGTCACTCGCGGCGGCCATCACACTTCGATAAGCCACCTCAGCGGGGGCCAACGTGTCCAGAAAGTGCGCGCCCTCCACCGAGGTATCAGTGGAAATCTGCAACACATGTCCGTCCGGCACCGACAGCGCTGCCGCATCATCTCCAATACCCAATCGAACCGCTGGGCCCTCACCCCAGCCCGTGAAGTAGTCCCGAATCAGTGCAAACTCGCTATCCGGCATTAGTTTTTTTGCGCGCACTCCGCCGTTCGCAGTTCTTTGGCGATTTTGTCGAGCACGCCATTGATATAGCGGTGGGAGTCTGTTGCCCCAAACTTTTTAGCCAAGCTGACGGCTTCGTTGATCACGACTTTATACGGCACATCAATTCGGTCTCTGAGCTCAAATGTGCCGAGACGCAGCAAGTTCCGCTCAATGGGATCCAGCTCGTCCAATCGACGATCCAGGGACGGCTCAAACAGTGCCTCAAGGGCCTCGACATCGCCAACCACACCTTTCAACACCGCGCTGAAATACTCGCCGTCGGTGTGCTGGAAATCGTTGTCTACCCGAAACTCAGCCTCGATTTCCGTCGCACTGGCTCCTGATAAAGTCCATTGATAGAGCGCCTGCAGACCAAAGTGGCGCGCTTTACGACGTTGCGCCGCAAGGGCGTTTGGCTGCGACATCAGCTGTTCAGCGTCCGCAGCAAGTTCACCATTTCGACCGCGCTGAGTGCCGCCTCTGCGCCTTTATTCTCTTCGTTGTCTCCGCAACGCACCAAAGCTTGCTCCTCGGTATCCACAGTCAGCACACCAAACGCGACCGGCTTGCCCGTTCTCAGGGCCACTTCGCCAATGCCTCGCGTGCACTCGCCCGCCACATACTCAAAGTGAGGGGTATCGCCCCTGATCACAGCACCCAGCGCGATCACTGCGTCGCAGTCTGATCGATTGGCGGCGGTCTGACAGGCCAGAGGCACTTCAAAGGCACCGGGTACACGAACCACCTGAATCCTGTCTTCCATGATCCCGGCAGTCGCCAGCGCCTGCCTCGCACCGCCCAGCAGACCCGTGACGATCTCATCGTTCCACCGCGTAATGACAATCACGTAGCGCGCGTCATTACCCGCGACTTGTGATGGCGAATTGTCGATCCCTTTCCCAGACATGGGCATTGGTTCCTCAGTGGTGTTGGGGCTCTTCCGGGGGCGTCACGAAGTCGACAACTTCCAACCCGAACCCAGCCAATGCATTGTACTTCAGTGGCGCGCCCAGCAAGCTGATCTGACCCACACCCAGATCACGCAGGATTTGGGCGCCCATCCCTATTTGGTTATAGGCATCCGGGCTGCTGGCTTGATCACTGACCGGCTCTCCCAATAAGCGATCAATGTCATGAAGCAAGTCATCGGTTGCCTCAGGTTTGCTCAACAACACCAATACACCACTCTCGGATTCGGCAATCTCTTTAAGACTGGCGTCGAAGGACCATGATGCGTAGCCATCAAGGGTCGTCCCGACAAGGTCCCGGAACACTGCCGTCACATGCACCCTCACCAGCGTCGGCTTGGCCGCATCAATTACGCCTTTTGTCAGCGCCAAATGCAGACGCCCGTGGGTCGTATCCTGATATGCGGTGACACTGAATACGCCGTGCCGGGTTTGCAGGGCGCCCTCACGCACCGCGCGAATCGTTTTCTGGTTGGCGAGCCTGTAGGTCACGAGATCAGACACCTGCCCCACCACCAGCTGATGCTGATCGGCAAAGTCCAGCAAATAATCGGCATTCGCCACTGCGCCTTCGTGATCCAACACTTCCGTGAATACCGCCGATGGAAGAAGCCCGGCAAGGGTCGCCAGATCGATCGCCGCCTCGGCAGGTGCGGTTCGAGTGAGTACGCCCCCTGCTGCCGCTGCGATAGGGAAAATATGGCCGGGTTGCACCAGATCAGTGGGCTCACTGCCGGCATCTACGGCCACCCGTACTGTCCGCGCCCGATCTGCAGCTGAAATACCGGTATCAATGCCGGTCGCCGCTTCTATCGATAAGGTAAACGGCGAAAGCGAGTCGTCCCCTTCCACCATCAGCGGGAGCTCCAGCTCCTCGCAACGCTGCGGTGTCATCGCCAAACAAACCAGCCCGCGAGCCTGCCGCGCCATAAAGGCAATGTGTTCGGCCTCGCAATGCTCTGCCGCCACTACGACAAAGCCAGTCATACCTCCGGCACTGTTTTCATTGAGCAGTAGGCAGCTGTGGCCATGCCGCAGCTCACTGAGCAACTTATCGATGTCGGCATACTCGGTCACAGCATCATGACTCTGATGAAGACTGATCGTATTGCATCAGTCGCTCGAGGTAGCGGGCAATCACATCAACCTCTAGGTTTACCGGACTGCCAGTTTGATACTCGCTGAAGACAGTCTCCTCCCAAGTTTGCGGGATGATCGTAAGTTCAAAGTTGCAATCCTCCACCTGATTCACCGTGAGGCTGGTGCCGTCCACGCATATGCTGCCCTTCATGGCGATATAGCGTGCCAGATTGTCAGGGGCCGCAACCCGCACGCGCCAGAAGCGCGCATCCTCGATAATGCGTTCGATTTTTCCGACGCCATCGACGTGGCCGCTGACAAGGTGCCCACCGAGCGGTGTGCTCAAGGTGAGGGAGGTTTCCAGGTTGACAGAGTCGCCCACATTTTTGGTGCCCAGACTGGTCAGAGACAGCGTCTCGGGAGACACGTCGGCCCAGAAACCATCTCCGGGTAACTCGGTCACGGTTAGGCAGACGCCACTGGTGGCTACGCTGTCACCTAATCCCACTTCGCCAAGGGACAGTTTGCCCGTCTCAATGCGCAGCCGGATGTCTTCTTCCCCTGCTTCAATCTGCGCAATTCGCCCTACGGCCTGAATAATGCCTGTAAACACAGTGGCTCCTAAATAACTGACGTATCGAAAAGCGTCAGCGCGCGCTTTCCGGGGTCGCCATGATACGCAGATCTTTGCCGAGGCGGGCCACTTCAGTAATTTGGAAGCCCGGCGCATCCGCCAGCGTGTCTAAACTCATAACCGCCATAGGGCGCGCGCCATTTCCCAACAATATGGGCGCCTGATAGATCACCAATCGATCAACCCAGCCGCCTTGCATCAAAGCACCAGACAGCGTGGGGCCCGCCTCAATCAAGATCTCATTAAACGCCTGCTCTCCGAGATACCGCACCCAGGCACTGATATCGACCCGGCCTTCAGCATTCGCTGGAAGCGTAACGGTCTGAACTGTTTCACCAAGCTTAGCGTTCTCGGTGATCATGACTGTGGTGTCGTGGCCTTCCAAAATACGTGCGTCAGCGGGCGTGCGGCCCTTGGAGTCAAGCACCATTCGCGCTGGAGGATGCGCCAGGGCCCGCGCTTTTTCATCACTCGTCAGCGGCAGCTCGTCGGAGCGCAGCGTCAGCCGGCAATCATCCGCCAGCACCGTACCGATTCCGGTCACCATCAGATCAGACTCCGCTCGCAGACGCTGCACGTCCTCGCGTGCAATCTCACCGGTGATCCACTGGCTTTCGCCTGAAGCCATCGCGGTGCGACCATCCAATGATGTCGCGACCTTCAACGTAATGCGGCCATGCCCTCTTCGCATGCGAAGCAGAAACCCGGCAAGGTCAGCCTCTACCGTATCCGCACCCTCACCCACTTCGACCTCAATGTCCGCGGCTCGCAACGCGGCGATCCCTCGCCCGGCAACCTGTGGGTTGGGATCTTCCACCGCGACCACTACCCGACCCACGCCGGCACTGATCAAGGCGCTAGCACAGGGTCCTGTCTGACCTTGATGACTACATGGCTCGAGCGTGACGTAGGCGGTTGCACCGGCTGCCTCACCGGCATTATTGAGCGCCATGACTTCGGCGTGCGCCTGCCCCGCCGGCTGGGTAAAACCAGCGCCGACCTCCGTGTCATTGCGCACCAATACGCAGCCTACGGGGGGGTTGGGGGCTGACCAGTGACGTGCTTGCCGACCCAGCTCGATCGCACGCTGCATCCAGCGGCGATCCTGAGCCTCGGTCACGGTGAATCGCCTTGAGCCGGCTCGGCTTCCAACGATTCAATGGCATCTCTGAATTCAGCGAGATCCTGAAAGCTTCGATAAACCGACGCGAAGCGCACATACGCAACATGATCCAGCGCCTTGAGCGATTCCATCACACACTCGCCCACTTGCAGCGACTTGATCTCTCGCTCTCCCGTAGCGCGCAGCCGATGCTTAATCTGATTCAGTTCGGCTTCAATGCTTTCAACGGAGACCGGGCGCTTTTCAAGCGCACGCAATAGGCCTGATCGAAGCTTCTCCTCATCAAAGGGTTCTCGGTTGCCGTCTTGCTTAATAATGCGTGGCAACACCAGTTCAGCGGCTTCATAAGTGGTGAACCGCTCGGTGCAGCTCAGGCACTCTCGGCGTCTGCGCACCTGAGCGCCCTCCGCCACTAGGCGCGAGTCGATGACCTTGGTTTCGTCGGTGCTGCAAAAAGGGCAGTGCATGGCTTCAGTGGCGTCACGGGGACGCCCATCTTCTCAGCGGGCGTAAACCGGCATCTTGGCGCAGAGCGCCTTCACCTGCTCGCGCACTGCTGGAATCACTTCACCCGAAGTGCCCGCCTCCAAGGAAGCCAATACGTCGCAGATCCAGCCGGTCAATAACTCGGTTTCTTCTTCGCCAAATCCTCGGGTCGTAATGGCGGGCGTACCCAATCTGAGGCCAGAGGTTACAAACGGTGAGCGGGGATCATTCGGCACCGCATTTTTATTGACCGTGATGTAGGCCTCGCCCAATGCCGCATCAGCGTCTTTTCCGGTGTAATCCTTGCCGATCAGATCCAGCAACATCAAATGGTTGTCGGTGCCGCCCGAGACGATCTTGTGACCCCGCTCAACAAACGTTGCGGCCATTGCCTGAGCATTGCGGATCACCTGCTTCTGATAATCGACAAAATCAGGCGCCATCGCTTCTTTGAACGCGACCGCCTTGGCGGCAATCACGTGCATGAGGGGCCCGCCCTGCGCGCCGGGGAAAATCGCCGAGTTGAACTGCTTCTCAAGCGCCTCATTGGCCCGAGCCAGAATAAGCCCTGATCTTGGACCCCTAAGGGTTTTGTGGGTCGTCGTCGTCACCACATCGGCGAAGGGAATCGGGCTGGGGTACACACCCGCTGCCACCAAGCCCGCCACATGGGCCATATCGACCAGCAAAAAGGCACCGACCTCGTCCGCGATTTCGCGGAATTTTGACCAGTCGAGAATCCGGCTGTAAGCCGAAAAACCGCCGATGATCAGTTTAGGCTTGTGTGTAATAGCCAGCTCGCGCACTGCGTCGTAGTCGATCAAGCCCGTGTCGTTATCGATCCCGTACTGCACCGCGTTGTAAATCTTGCCTGAAAAATTCACCGACGCACCGTGGGTGAGATGCCCCCCATCGGCGAGGCTCATACCCAGCACGGTATCGCCGGGTTTAAGGAGCGCCTGAAACACGGCGATGTTGGCGCTAGAGCCCGAATGAGGCTGCACATTGGCAAAGTCAGCGCCAAACAGTTCTTTAGCCCGCTCAATCGCCAGTGTTTCCGCCTGATCAACGAATTCGCACCCCCCGTAGTAGCGTTTTCCGGGGTAACCCTCCGCGTACTTATTGGTCAACACCGAACCCTGAGCCTCCAAAACGCGGGGGCTGCAGTAGTTCTCTGAGGCGATGAGTTCAATGTGCTCCTCTTGGCGCACGGTTTCAGCGCTCATGGCTGACCACAGCTCGGTATCAAAGGCTTCGATGGTCTGGGTATCGCGGTCGAGGTACTGCGACAAATGGGTGGCAGCTTGATTCATGGTGGCTTCCTGCGGCTTGGCACGGATCAACCAGATCCGTGATTTTCAGTGAGGGGACGAATGTTAGCGGAACACGGCCCCGGCGTCAGGGTTTTGTCATTGTGACACTACAAACGGTCATGACTTTACGTTTACGATATTCCGATTGGATTAGGGGGAAAGACATTGCGAATCAGTATCTTCGGCAGCGGCTACGTAGGGCTGGTGCAGGCGGCAGTGTTCTCTCAGGTTGGGCACCAGGTCACCTGCATGGATATCGACCCCGCCCGAATCGAACGGATTCAGAGCGGAGACCTGCCCTTTTACGAACCGGGCCTGAGCGAGCTCGTTCAGGCGGGTATCGCGCAAGGCACCCTTCGTCTTACCCACGACACTGCTGTGGCAGTTGAGGCCAGCGATTATCTGTTCATTTGTGTTGGCACGCCATCGGCCGCCGACGGCAGCGCCGACATGCAGTACGTGATGTCCGTTGCAGCGGGCATCGCAACGCACATGCGCACGCGTAAGGTCATCGTAAACAAATCTACCGTCCCCGTTGGCACGGCGGACAA
>JBELDB010000035.1:0-14833 GCA_042094525.1 Congregibacter sp.
GATTTCAGGTCGTTACCCAGCTGAGTGGGAACCCCCTCGCGCACATACAGTCGCAAGTCCTCAAAGCGCTGATGCACCGACGGCAAAACCCGCGGCAGCAGATACGGGCCGAGCGTCGGAGTGACGCCCAGCCGATAGGTGCTTTGTCCCGACAGGCCCAAGGCTTGGTCGGCGAAGCCTTTCATTTCCTCGGCAATGCTTCGCGCTCTGGGGAGTAACTCGCGAGCAGCAGGCGTCATCACCACGCCATTGCGTTGGCGCTCAAAAAGTGTGGTCGCCAGGGTTTCCTCCAGCGCGGCAATCTGGACCGTCAGTGTCGGCTGCTTCACACCCAGCCGATCAGCGGCACGTCGGAAACTGCCCGCCTCGGCAATCGCCTGAAAATAGCGAATTTGTTTGAACGTGATCTGTTCTTGAGTGGCCATGTTGACGAGCTATTCCTGTGGTTACTGAATAGGGCACGGCCGCATCTGCAAAAAGCTGAGGTGACGGCTGAGGTGACGGTTAGAGTGCAACCCTGCAACGGCTTGCCGAATCACCCCCAGAGGGAGGTCGCGCCCGAAAGGCGTATGATAGATGAAAACTATCACATGTTTCTATGATCTTTGTTTTTGCTATCACGTATAAACCGCATCCACTGACTTCATCACTCCGTCTGCAGGAGCAAATAGCATGACCAATGACGACGTTATAGCCTTGTTTGAAGAATGGAATGGGGCATTGGCAACGCTTGATCCAGATACTGTCACCGCCATGTACGCAGCAGACGCGGTCTTATTGCCAACCGTCTCCAATCAGGTCAGGCACAACCATGCCGAAATTCGAGACTATTTCGTCAACTTCCTGCAGAAATCGCCCCAAGGCGTCATTAACGAATCCAACGTCCAGATCTTGAGCGATTCTCACGCCACTAATTCGGGCGTGTACACCTTTACATTTGGTGATGGTTCAGCGGTGACGGCAAGGTTCAGCTACCTGTACGTGGCGACCGAGTCTGGCTGGAAAATTCTCCAACATCACAGCTCGGCGATGCCTGAGGGCTAAAACGACCTGTAGCAACCGGCTTGATTACTTTGAAAACCCTGTCACCTGTTTCTGCTACTGAACCTTGGACACAGACTACTCATTAAAGGACCAGACTCATCATGACTCGCTTTTTTGATCTGTCACATCTTCGCGGCGACATCTTCGGCGGGCTGACTGCCGGGGTTGTGGCGCTGCCTCTGGCGCTCGCCTTCGGAGAAGCCTCAGGTGCAGGCCCGATTGCCGGTGTGTATGGCGCAATATTGGTTGGCTTCTTTGCCGCGCTTTTCGGTGGGACACCCTCCCAGATCTCCGGGCCAACAGGGCCAATGATTGTCGTCTTTGCGGGCGTCTTCGCGTCCCTGAGTGGAGACTTGTCGCTGGTTTTTGCCACGGTCATTCTGGCGGGGCTGATACAGATCCTTTTTGGTGTTCTGGGTTTTGGGCAGTACATCAGGCTTGTGCCCTACCCGGTGGTCTCAGGTTTTATGAGCGGTATTGGCTGCATCATCATTGCCCTGCAGCTTGCCCGATTATTCGGACATGAGCCCGAGGGGGGCGGCACGATCCCGGCGCTGCTCGAGGTGCCCAATGCGATTAGCAACCCCAACGTAGAAGCGCTGGGGATTGGCGTCTTGACCTTGGCCATAGTGTTTTTATGGCCAGCTAGCTGGGGACGGTACTTGCCTAGCCCGCTGGCGGCGCTGATCGTTGGCACTGTGGTGGGCTTAGGCCTTAGCAACGTGCCTGTGTTGGGCGCCATCCCCACTGGCTTGCCCGAATTCATCATGCCTTCGCTCTCCAACGACACGGTGCTGATTGTGTTTGAAGCGGCGCTGATTCTTGCGATTCTCGGCGCGATCGACAGCCTGCTCACCTCGCTAGTGGCGGACAACATGACGCGAACGCGTCACCACTCCAACCGAGAACTTATCGGCCAGGGAGTCGGCAATGTCGCTGCTGGGTTCTTTGGCGGCATCCCCGGCGCCGGCGCCACCATGCGCACGGTGGTTAATATTCGTACCGGGGGTGTCACTAAGATCTCCGGGATGCTGCACAGCCTGCTGTTGCTCGCCGTGGTGCTCATTTTGGCGCCATTGGCATCGAAAATCCCCCACGCCGTTCTGGCAGGCATTCTGGTCAAGGTGGGTTACGACATCATCGACCTGTCTTACCTAAAGCGTGCTCACCGGGGACCCCGTTTTGATCTGGCTCTCATGGTGATGGTGCTGAGCCTGACCGTCTTCGTTGACCTGATCACCGCCGTCGTGGCGGGCGTAGTGGTCGCTGCCGTAGCGTTCGTCAAGCAGGTTGCAGATGCCCAACTCGCCGCTGCAGCGGGCCAAAAGGATGATTCCAAAGAAGGGCTGTCAGAGGCAGAGACCTCGCTGCTCACAGAGTGCGGTGATCGGCTCACATACTTTGATTTTGGTGGGCCACTGAGTTTTGGTGCCGCCGCTGATCTGGGTCACCACGTGCGCGAGCGAATCAGCCCCTCGCAGCACACCTCTCTGGTGCTCGATTTTGGCCGCGTGCCGTTTATGGACGTATCCGCGGTGCGGGCGGTGGAAACCATCGCTCAAGATGCCGCCCACGCGGGCAAGCATCTTTACGTCTGCGGCATCAACAAGGCTGTGGCGGCGAATTTTGAAGGGCTGGGCGCGAATGAACACCTGCCCACAAAAATTCGCTTTGAAAATCGCTTGGACGCACTGACCGCGGCACGGGACTGGATTTTCGAGAATACGGCGTCTTTGGACGACAAGCAGGTCAACTCACAAAGCGGGAACCCGGCTGCCGCCTGACGCAGGTGCTTCTGCCCACGGCAGCAGGACTGATACACTGAGCGCCTCTCATAGGAGGGGCCGTTTCGTGAACATGACTCCCATTCTGGCTGTCTTTGCCATGGCATTTACCATGGTCTGTCACAGCGAACCAAGCGATACGATAACCCCCGAGGTGCTCTCGGCGATCACGCATCAGGCGCTCATCGTCGATGTCCGCACTCCTGAGGAGTTCGCCGATGGCCACTACCCCGGAGCCATCAATATCCCGCACGAAACGATCTTGGACGGCTTGAAGCAGCTAGGCGTCACTCAGGAAACGCCGGTGATTCTTTACTGCCGTAGCGGCAATCGGTCGGGCCAGGCTGAGCTGGCATTGAAAAGCAACGGGTTTTCCCAAGCCAAAAATGCCGGTGGCTTGGAAGCCTTACTCAGCGCAACTGCAATGGAAGCATCGGTGCCAAGCTCATCTCAGGGGACCCGATAAGCAGGGTCTGTCGGGCCTGACCCTGCAGCGCGGCGCTTCGTCACGCGTCATCGAGTTGCGTAGGTCAGCTCGGTTCCGTCCAACCGCACGGATCAAATTGACCCGCAAACCTAGCGGCTCAATCGGCCGTCTTTGCCAGGCTGGTGAACTGTGCCAACGCCTCATCTGGCAGTCGATCAAGGCCCTGACTATATAGCGCAGCAGAGGCGCTGTAGAACTGAGCATTGAGAAGATTGGCATCACCGCAGTCCCTGGTCGCGACAACCTTACCGGGTACGCCGGCGATCACTGAATTGGGCGGGAACTCCTTGTTTTCACTGATGATGGTGTGGCCAGCCACAATGGAGTTTTCGCCCACTTTTGCGCCATCCATGATGGTTGCGTTGATGCCAATCAGGCAACGATCGCCAATATCGCAACCGTGCAAGGTCGCGTGGTGCGTAATTGAACAGTCTTCTCCTATGATCGTAGGCGAGGCGATCCCCACATGAATCATGACGAAATCCTGAATATTCGTTCGCGCGCCGATCCGGATCTCAAACGTCTCGGCACGCGTCACAACATTGGGCCAGATGGAGGCACCGGGACCCACGTAGACCTTGCCATATAACCATGCACTCTCGTGAATGTAGGCGGGGTCGTCGAGGGTGACATGCTCACCAATGTGTCCCATGCTGTGCACTCCTGTGTGGTCGGGGAAGCGCGTATCTTGTCACGTTGTGCGTTGAATCGCTAAGGCCAACAGACGCACTAGACTGGAATATCGTCCATGCAAGACACCGACCGCCGCGCCGTCAGAATGGGTTTGGGAGCCGTGATGTTATGGAGCACGGTTGCCACTGCCTTTAGCCTAAGCCTTGAATATCTGACCCCTCTGCAACTGGTGGCCTTGGCTACGGGCGTGAGTTGGAGCTTTTTTGCTGTCCGGCTATTCTCATCGGAGCGGTGGCATGCCCTGCGGGCGACGTCCTCCAAAGAGCGCATCATGGGCCTGTTCATTGGGTGGCTGAATCCGGGGCTGTATTATCTCGTGCTCTTTGCGGCCTATGACCGACTGCCCGCTCAGGAGGCGATGGCAATCAACTACTCCTGGGGGATCACGCTGGCACTGATCGCCGCACCGCTGTTAAGGCAGCGTTTAACACCCTGGGCGCTGTTCGCGGCCTGCATCAGTTATAGCGGTATTGTGGTGATCGCCACCCGGGGCATGCCATTATCTCTGGACTTCGCCCAGCCGCTGGGTGTGGGGCTTGCCCTACTCAGCACCCTACTGTGGAGTCTTTATTGGGTGATCAATACTCGACTGTCTTTGGACCCGGAGACCAACCTTTTCCTGAACTTCTCCGGCGCCCTGCCGCTGTTGCTTGCCCTCTTGTGGGTGAGCAACACGCCCTTCCCGGTCGCCTGGCAAGGCTGGGCCGGCGGACTCTATGTCGGTCTCTTTGAGATGGCCATCGCTTTCATATTGTGGATGGGCGCAATGAAAGCGACCACCTCCACGCTGCGGGTTTCCAGCCTCATCTTTTTATCTCCCCCGCTATCGCTGGTATTGATCTGGATGATCGCAGGAGAGCCAGTTCAGGCGTATACGCTGGTCGGCTTAATCCTGATTCTTTTCGGGCTCTGGCTGCAGCGACGCGCCGAGATCTGACGCATCAGCGACTTCCCTCTGTAGCACCACTCGCTCACCGAGGGCCAGTTCACTCACCGCACCATGATGCTCGTCAGCCAGTTGAAGCGTTGTCGTGCCGCACGCTAGGTCTATCGCCGTCACCACCGCCGTCACCGGCTTGACCTCCCTGTTGCGCAACGCGCTCGGCGCATCGAGCAAGCGTTCCGTTTCCCCCCGCGCCATGACTGCCCCCCGCTCAAGGACGATCAGCTGTTGTGTGAGTTGCGCCAGCTCATTGGCGGCATGAGAAACATAGACCAGCGAAATGTCCTCGGCAGGCAACCACTCAGCCAGACGCGCGATCAGTTGCTGACGATGATCGGCATCATTTGCCGATAGCGGTTCGTCCAGCAGGAGCAGTCGCGGTCTAGCCAGCAGGGCGCGGGCCAGCGCTGCACGCTGTCGCTCACCGCCAGAGAGCATCTCGGCAGGTTGGGTCAGCAGGTGATTTAAATCGAGCGCCTCAGTCAGCGTTTCACAGGCCAACTTGGTATCCCTCGTTGGGGCTCGTCGCATGGCAAAGGCGAGATTGCTTTCAACCGTGCGCCCGGGCAGTAGCCGACTATCCTGAAAGACCACACCCAGACCGCGCTGATGCGTCGGCACCCGATCAAATTGGTTACCGTCGTGCCACAGGTCGCCGCAAAACTCGACGCGCCCAAAAAAATTCCGCTCCAACCCAGCGATCACCCGCAGCAGGGTTGTCTTGCCAGCGCCGGTGGCCCCCAAGATTCCGAGCGCATCACTCAGATCGATCCTGAGGTCGATCTCCAGCTTAAAGCGGGCGCGCTGCAAACTGCCCTCGATCACCAGCTGTCTGCTCATCCTCGGACCACCTCGAAGCGATGGCCGGCATAGCGGTATACCAGCCACAGCGACAGAAAAGAAAAGCACAACAACCCCAGCGCCAGCATGTGGGCGGCATCATAGTTCAGGGTTTCGACATGCTCGTAGATGGCGATCGACAGTACGCGAGTTTCACCCGGGATATTACCGCCCATCATCAGCACGACGCCAAATTCGCCTACCGTATGCGCAAAGGTCAGCACGCATCCGGTGAGATACCCTCGCTTTGCCATGGGCAACACCACATTCAACCAGCGGTCTCGGGGCGACGCACCCAGGGTGGCGGCCGCTTCGAGCACCGATTCGGGCACAGCGCGAAACGCCGCTTGAAGGGGCTGCACCATAAAGGGCAGGGAATAAATGATAGAGGCAATCACTAATCCTGAAAAAGAAAATGTCAGCGAATCACCGGTCAGCTCCACCCATAAGCCACCGACGACCGACTCGGGATTCAACATGATCAACAAGTAAAACCCGAGCACCGTGGGCGGCAGCACTAGCGGCATGGCCACCAGTGCCTCTACAAAGGAGCGGGAAGGAGAAGCAGATCGGGCCAACCACCACGCCAGAGGTGATGCAATCGGTACCAGTAGTAGCGTAGTGGTGGCAGCCAGCAGGGCCGTTAGCCAGACTGCTTGAAGATCGCCCGACATCAGTCTTGCTTAACCGACACGCGATAGCCGTCGCGTTGAATCAGCTCACGAATAGGTGGTGTCTGCATTTGCCGCACCCAGTGCTGGGCCGCAACGTTCGTCTCTGCGCGCGTCAGCAACACCATCGCCTGATCGACCGGAGCCTGCTCCGCAAACCAGAGCACATCACCATCAGCTGCCGCCACCGTGCCCTGCCGCTTACCGGCAATCAGCGATGATCTCGCGACGAAGCCCGCTCTCGCCTGACCTTGGGCGATCAAGCCGGCAACCAGGTTCACGTTGTCGACGCGCACGATGCTCTGAAGCCAATCGGCACCTAGGCGGGCACGCTGAAGTAGCTCCCATGCTGCCTCCCCATAAGGAGCAAACGCCGGATTGGCGACGCAAACCGATCGCGGCTCGAGGGTGGCAAGGGCATCAAGCGCCGGGGTGCCGGGACCATTAGGCCACCAAAGGCCGAGCTCGCCCACGGCATAAATCTGCTCAGAGGCCGCCAACGCCAGTCCCCGCTCCACCAACTGCTGCGGCCTGCGGCGGTCGGCCGCCATAAACACATCGAATGGCGCACCGTTGATGATTTGGCTTGCCAGTTTGCCAGTGGAGCCAACAATCACTTGGTAACGGTGTGGTGACTTGGCCTCCAGTTGCGCCGCAATTGCCATGGCGGTTTCTCGAAAATTGGCCGCTACCGCAATACGCGCCTCGGCTGCGATCGCACTGCACCCCATGCAAAACAATGCCGTCAAGATCAATCCGCGGACAAGCGCGAACACGGGTGGGCATCGCACCACGTGTAACAACCTGGCAGTGCTCACGTCAGGCGACACCTAATTCGTCAAGCCGCTGCATCAGGTACTGCCCGGCGGTGTAGCGTGGCGAAAGCACGACATCGGGTCGAGGGTGCAGGAAGAGCGGTAGCGACATCCGACTGACAGCAGGCTGCTCCATGCCAGGCGTGGCCACACGGTGTGAGGTTGAGGGCAGAAATCCGCCGGTCACCTCCTGCAACATATCACCAATGTTAACAATCAACTGACCGGGGGAATGCGGCACGGAAACCCACTCGCCACTGCGCAGTTGAAGCTCGAGCCCCGGCCCATCTGCGGCGGGCAACAATGTGAGTAGGTTTATGTCCTCATGAGGGGCAGCCCGCAATAGCGATCGACCGACAGGCACAGGCGGATAGTGCAGGACGCGCAGCATGGACTGCTCACTCCCCCGAATCATGTCTCGCAGCGGCTCTGTTAGCTCTGTGGTGACTGTATCGGGCAAACTTCTTGCAATACAGTTCAATAACTCAGCCCCCAGCTCGACAGCCGCATCAAAGTGGCTTGCCAGGTCCGCCCGCAGAGTTTCGGGGCAACGACCCCATGGATAGAACTGAAAATATTCTTTGTAGTCGCGCTCTTCAAAACCCTTGGCGTGCTCCGCTTCCTGCAGTGAGAAGTAGCCATCCTGCTTCACGGGGTCCATCCTGAAGCTAGCTGCTTTGCCACTAGAAAAGAAAGCCAACCACTCGCCATAGATCCTGGCGACACGCTCGTCATCGAGCGGGTGGTCTATGACAGCCGCAAAACCATACTCATGAAGTGATGCCATGAACTCCGCGTCAAACCCCGGACCGGCGTAAGAAATTTGGGGAAGCGCGATCGGCGTCGACATCGCCACGCGCTCAGCCTGCACCCAAGGCTAGGAAAAATCCCGCCAAGGCAGCACTCATCAAGTTAGACAAACTCGCCGCAATCAGCGCGCGAAAGCCATACCGGGAGATGTCGTCTCGGCGCCCGGGCGCCACCGCACCCAATCCACCCAGCAAAATCGCGATAGAGGAGAGATTGGCAAAACCACAAAGCGCGAAAATCACGATCGCCTGGGAGTGGGTCGATAGTTGGCCCGCTACCTCGCTATAGCTGACATAGGCGACGAACTCATTAAGGATGAACTTCTGTCCAATCAAGCTCCCCGCAAGCTGCGCCTCATCCCATGGAATACCCAACGCCCAGGCCAGCGGCTGCAGTACCCCACCCAATACCCGCTCGAGTGTGAGTTGTTCGATGCCGATCCAAGAACCGCCAGCTTCGAGCATGCCATTCACCATGGCAATCAGTGCGATGAAGGCCAGCAGCATCGCCCCAATCGCGCCCACCATCTGCAGCCCATTCATGGCGCCGGTTGCCGCGGCGTCGATAAAGTTGATGTATTTCTCGCTGGCTAGCTGCTCTCCCTGCTCCGGTTCGGCGGGCGTATCGGTCTCGGGCTCCATGAGCTTTGCCATCAGCAGGCCACCCGGTGCCGCCATGAAACTGGCGGCAAGCAGATATTCCAGCGGGACGCCTAGCGCCACATACCCCGCCATCACTGACCCGGCTATCGAGGCCATACCACCAACCATTACCGCAAACAGCTCCGAGCGGGTCATGGCCGGAATGTAAGGTCGAGCGACCAATGGTGCCTCTGCCTGGCCGACGAAGACGTTGGCAGCCGCAGAGAGGGATTCGGTGTGGCTGGTATGAAGGATGGCGCGCAGACCACCGCCCATGATGCGAATCAGCCATTGCATGATCCTAGCGTGATAGAGGACGGCGATCAGGGAACTGAAGAAAATCACCACAGGCAACACGCTGAACGCAAAAATGAAGCCCAGAGACTCGCTCGGCCCCACCAAACCCCCAAACATGAATTCCATGCCTGCGCGGCTATAGGATAGAAGCACCGAAACGTAATCGGATGCGGCACCGAGTGCGGCAATTCCCCAGTCCGTAAACAACGCAACAAAGCCAATAGTGACTTGCAACGCGAATGCGAGAGAGACCGTTCTCAGACGGATGGCAGATCGATTAGAAGACAGCCCTACCGCAACGAACAGGAGAAAAATGACGCCGACCAGGCTGATCATGAGAGTGGCCCCAGCTGAAAGCGCTACTGTACCGCGCCGACCCGCTTCTGGACACCGGCCTGCCGACATCTCCCATCGTGAAAATGGTCTGCATCACTGCGCAACCGAGGATCGCAAACAGCGGCCCGCACGCCCGTTGATGGGACAAACTGGAGATGTCAGACCGTCGTGACTGCGGTGAGCGCCCCATCGCCATAGGTCAGGCGAGTCGCTCAATCGAGTAAATCATAACCGAGGAGACACAAACTGGAATAAATAATAGATAAAGTTTATTTAGAAACTGCTCAACTGCTCGAAACATCTTGATTGCTCCTGAAAGAGGGCCGGATTAGCCCTGTTTTCGAGGCGCAATCTTAACGAATTTAGGCGGACTTTAGGGCCTGAAACGGTTTTGGAGGCTTGTTATTGTCCTTTAGGAGATGTAAATATTATTTAACATTCTTTATAGTTATGTTTACATGGGCCATAGGGTTATGTTCAAGCCCAAACATCCATTTTGCGGGCGGTTGAGCTCAGTCGAATTCGCGCTCAACGCCTGCCAAGCTCGCATAAAAGACAGCGCCGAAAACCGACACGCCGGCTGCCGTCAGGAACACGGCGTCCCAGCCACCGGACACATCCTGAATCCATCCCGATACGAACACCGAGGCACTCGACGAGACCGCCGCCAGCGTATTGGTAACACCCATCAATAGACCGGACTGGTTGGGCGCGATATCGAGATGATTGGTGGCAAATCCACCAATGGAGAACGCTGTGAGGGCGTTGCTAAGAGTGATAACGGTAACACTGAGTATCAACGAATCGGTCAGCGTGATGGCCATCATGGCCCCAGTAATTCCCACAAACGCGAGGCTTTGCATGGTGCGCCGAACTTTGAGTCGGTCGTGCCCTTTGGCGATCAATCGATCGAATAATCGACCCGCCAGCGGCGCCATGATCAGAGACACAATGGTGGGCGCCAGCGCCAAAAATCCGGCCAGCTGCAGATCGGCTCCAAGCTCACGGTTGACGAAAGTGGGGAACCACGACAGCACCAGATACAAAGACCAATTGATGCAAATGTGCGCGATCGCAAGGGCCCATACGGCCTTTGAGCGCAACATGCGAGCGACGGTGAGCCGCGGATAGTAAGCATTCGGTGCCGAATCAGACTGCGGTGATCCTGCTGGCGTCCGAGCAGTGGCCGACTCAGTCTCCTCCCACTGGGTTGGCTTCGCAGGTCGTGATCGAGCCCGAGGCGCCCACACGGCGAACCACAAAATCCCAAGCACACCATAAAGATAGAAAGCACCCTGCCAGGACCAGACACTGATTAGCCAAGGTGTACAGATCAGCGCAATCACGGCACCACCCGAGATACCGGAATTCATGAGTCCAACGGCGGACGCGCGACGGTCCGGGTGGACCCAGCGCGAGTAGAGCGAGTAAATCGATGGCCAGGTGACTGCCTCGGCCACACCCATCAAAAAACGACACGCCAATAGCACCGTGATACCGAGTGCGGCAGAAGCCGGCGTGAGCAACGTAAACAAGGACCAGAACAACACCCCCAGCCCCAACACCCATTTGCCACCAAAGCGGTCAGACAAGTAGCCGGCAGGGATCTGCAGGGTCACGTAGCCGAGAAAAAAGGCGGACATGACCGCGCCCTGCACCGTCGGTGACCAACCGTTATCTTCCGCCATCGGGATAATGGCAATGGAGATCGCAATCCGATCGATCATGCAGATGTACACGGCAAGGACGGTCATGAATACCAGCCAGCGTGAGCCCGCCGGCGATTCATCACTGCTGATAGAGCGCATTACTCAAAACGAGCCTCGGGCGGACACCGGGTGACAGGTGGGAAGTATAGTTACCCTAGAAATTGAGTTCAGGGCGCCTTTTGGTTCAAATCACCCCTCATAATAGTCGCATAACGGTTAGCGCGGCATCGCGCATAAAAAAGGGCGCTCGAAAGCGCCCTTCTAATCCTAGACTGATGACATTCAGAATCTGATGGAGAAACCCACGCGCATTTCCCAAAGGGATCTCTGCTCGTTGAGGTCATTGACATCACGGTCAGAGAACCGCTCAAAGACATATCGGCCCTGATCGTCCAGACTGGAACTCACCACCTGCTGGGAGAAGAACTGGGCTTGGTATTGCTTACCCCAATCGCTGTTCAGCAAGTTGGTCAGGTTGTAGATTTTGAAGTACAGCAGACCTTTGATGTCGTTGTAGATCGGAATCTCCTGATCAATACGCAGATCCAGTCGATAGCTCCAATCCGCATTGAAGTCATTGCGCGCCACAAAGCCAGTGCCGACCCCTTCACGCTGACGCCATGCTTCAAAAGCGGCGTAGTCAAAAGAGTCCGCAATCACGACGTTGGGGTCAGTTGGACCAGACGGCACATACAACAGGTGCCGTCCGAACCGTTGATCACCCTCTAAATCGCCAGACCCCATCACATAACTTCCTGCTTGGCCTTCATGAGCGTACCCGCGCAGATGAAACCGGGTTGTATTATCACCGAACCAGTCGGCCCTATAAGTCAGCCTCATGGTGAACCGGTGAGGTGATACGTAGTTAGATATGCCGGGAGCAGGATCGGCAATATCGTTTAGCGCTAGGTTATTGAAGTTACTCCCTGCGACAGACGAGGTCATCGGGCTTACATCTTCCGCATCAGTATAGGCATACCCCAGCTGCATATCTAAACCGTTTTCCCACCCCTTCCGAACCGTCAGGCTGAACATATCTGACTTTGGTGTGCGGCCAGAGTTGGTCAGCATGAAATTGCTCTCACCAAGACCGTCTGCGAAGCCATAGATCGGCTGACCCGCGGATGTGGTACCCGTTTGACGCTGTGATACATCCACGTAGTAGGCCATGTCATCACCGCGAGTGTGCAAGTAATCGAAGTCGAACACATAGCCCATAAGGTCGTAAGTCGCACCCAAGGCAAATTTCCACTCCGCCGGCTGTTCATAATTTGGATCAACCAGTGCCAGATTGGAGTCATTGGCATCCGCATCGCTGACCGCCGCAACATTTTCTACCAATGATTGCGGTACGTCATAACCCGGACGACCCTGTCGTGACAGGCCCACTGAATCTGCCTGACCTGGCAGCAATGTGTTAGCACCGTCATAGTTACCCCACAAGAACTGCGCGTTGGAAATGCCATCGTTAGAGAAGGAATTCGATATCCATACGTTCGGGTTGCCGCCGCTGTACAAGCCGAGACCACCTCGGAATGTGAGATCCTCTCTAAAGTCCCAAGTGATACCCAGGCGCGGCATCAAAAGATCCGTGTCTTCTATCGTCGCGTCGTTGCTAAAGCCGTGTGCGCCCGCAAAGGCGGCGTTGTAGCGTGGCGCTCCGTCGACTTCCCACCACTCGTAGCGCAGCCCGGCGGTGACGCGAATATTCTCACCAAGAGTGAAGTCATCCTGAATGAATACTGCGTTTAAGGTGTTGGTAAACCGAGCGCCAGCATCGGTCGCGTCATTAGTTCCACCCCCAGAGCCATAAAAAACTCTGCTTGGCCGACCCAGCTCAAACTTATCTACCCCCGTGGTACCGCAATCCGGGCTGTCGTGCCGCCCCTGCGCATCCAACGCTGCGCAATTGGCTGGATTACCATTTGAATCGTCGAAGTAGTCATACTCACCGCCGTTTGAATGCTGCACAAACAGGTTGAACACCTCCAGCTCTTCGCGGTGGTAGCCGAAGCTGATGTTATGGTCTCTAAACAGATATTCAGCGTTCAGCCTGAGGTAAGTGCCTTCGTAGTCAAGGTCATTGGCTTGACGGCTATCATCGGCGCCCAGATAAATTGTATTCCTATCCGCATCAGATATCTGATGATCGCCGAAATCCTTTGGTCCGACCGTCACCTGGCTATCATCTTGCTCCTGAACGCCAAAGAAGATATCGGTCGAAAAAGCATCCGTCCATTGACTACTCAAGAACATCGAATACGTTGTGTTCTCATCGCCCTTGACGTAATAGTGATTCCCAAACTCGAACTCATCGTCGTCGCTATCTGAGGCGCGATCCTGAGAACCTTCAAAGTAGTTGTAAACGAAGGCCGCTGAGTGATTATCGTTGATATTCCAGTCTACCCGCGCGAAGTACTTCTCGACTTCCTGAACACCATCACCCGGCAAGCCCCCCGGATCATAACCATAAATATTTTGCGAAATATCCCGAACCCTGTTGAACGTGTCGGCACTCAGCCAATCCCGCTCCTCACCATTGCCTGAGCCGGCATAACCCTGGGCCAGAAAACGAGGCAACTCTTGCTTCTCGTAAGCAACGCTGACAAAGAGCTTGTCCTTGATAATGGGGCCACGAGCGTCAAAGCCATAAAATTTTTCTTTGTAATCCTCAAAACTGAAGTTCGTATCACCTACCTCATCGCCGCGCAGATCTTGGTCGGTGTACTCATAGAAGAGACTGCCTTCCCACTCATTGGACCCACGCTTTGTAACCGCGTTAATGTTGCAGGCGGAGAAACCACCATATTTCACGTCAAAGGGTGCTAGTTCGACGGACACCTGTTCGACCGCGTCGTAAGGGAATGGCATTCCGTTCGCCGTGCCGTACCCGTTGCTGTTAAGGCCAAATTGGTCGCTGAAGCGCACGCCATCAAGGGTGGTCGTGTTAAAGCGCGGGTGCTTGCCGCCGCATGAAATGATCCCGCCGGTGTTATTCAGCCGGGGATCGATGTCAAATACGTCCTTGATATCCCTCTCAAAAGACACGGCCTCCTCGAGATCACCCAGATTGAAGCTGGCTGTTGGCCCGGAGGTAACGCTGTAGAGTGCCTCTCGCCCGACTACCAGCACCTCCTCTATCGAGCCACCGCCAATCTGTAGCGGCAACGAGTAAGCATCGCCCAACGCAATGGATTCTAATGTCGTCTGCTTTTGACCATTCACGCTGACTTCGTAGGGACCACCCGCCGCGAGATTCTTGATTGCATAAGAGCCCGAATCGTTTGAAGTCACGGTTCTGGTGGTACCAGAGCGTAAATCCGTGATGGTGACGGCCACGCCAGCCTCAGGAGCACCAGCGGCGTCATAAACTTTGCCCACTATCGACGATGTTTGCTGGTTCGCTGAAGCGGGTGATACAGCACCAATCGCCGCGCTTAGTACCGCAGCTGATAATGCAGTTTTAACGAATAGCGCAGGAGCGCGAGTGAACTTACTTTTACGACCTGACAATACCATGGACGATCTCCCAGGAAATAGAAGGATGGCAACCGAAGATACCGGCCGACAGCTTCCGAGATCTGGATTACATTTCCATGACAACTATATTGTCGTTGTGTGAATCTTCCGGCGCGGCACTCAAGCCAAGTCAGCTAACAAATCCTTGCTGTATGGCTTCAACGCCAACGTGTCACCCGAGCGCACGAGCTTGGGCCAATCCGGGTTGGCGATGAGGGCACGCCCGACCGCCACCAGATCGAAA
>JBELDB010000036.1:0-14271 GCA_042094525.1 Congregibacter sp.
CCAGCTTGCCCTCTACGGCGTTGTGACTCCAACTCAGCGCATCTTCGAAGTCGTGGGAGATATGCTTATAGAACGCCTGATACTCCTCATCACTGATCTCCGAGCGGCTACGCGTCCACAGTGCCTTGGCCTCATTAACCGCCTGCCATTGCGTCTCAGGTGATTCATCAGGAGCCTCCTCATCATCCCCTACCGGGGCAGGAGGCTCGGGCATCATCACCGGCACGGAAATATGATCAGAGTATTTTTTTATCACCGACCGCACACGCCAACTATCGGCAAACTCCTCAGCATCATCCTTGAGGTGCAGCGTGATAGTAGTCCCCGAACAGTCCCTCGATGACTCACTAATGGTGAACTCATCCTCGCCTGCTGACTCCCACTGGGTAGCCGTCTCCTCTCCTGCTTTTCTCGTCACCACCACCACGCGGTCCGCGACGATAAAAGACGAATAAAAACCCACGCCAAACTGACCAATCAATTGACTGTCGGTTTTTTGGTCTCCGGACAGCTGCTCCATAAAAGCGGCAGTGCCCGACTTAGCTATCGTGCCGAGGTTATCCACCACCTCATCCCGGGACATGCCGATCCCGTTATCGTCGATGGTGACGGTCTTCGCCTCACTGTCGGCTTCCACCCTGATCCGATAGTCACCGACGCCAGCACCCAAGCCCGCATCGCCTATGACCGCAAATCGATGCTTATCAATGGCGTCCGACGCATTTGAGATGAGCTCGCGGAGAAAAATCTCCCGATTCGAGTACAACGAGTGAATCATGAGGTGGAGCAGTCGCTTCGCCTCAGTTTGAAAGCCCATTGTTTGGGTGGCTTCTGCAGTCATAATGAGATCCCTAATATTGCTAACTCGCCAAGAAATGGGGCTCTGGGTAGCCTTTTTCAAGCCCAAGGCTGACAAGCCGGCAAAAAAAAGCCCGCGAGCCGCGGGCTATTTGGTATCAAATGGGCTCACCACCCGGTCACTTCGGTGAGGGCCTCCCCGATATCAGCGAGAGAGCGCACTGTGCGGACTCCGGCCGCTTCCAGCGCTGCAAATTTCTCGTCGGCGGTGCCTTTGCCGCCGGAGATAATCGCCCCTGCATGACCCATGCGCTTGCCCTTGGGAGCGGTCACGCCCGCAATATAAGACACCACAGGCTTGGTCACATTCGCGCGAATAAACTCTGCGGCCTCTTCCTCTGCCGTGCCGCCGATCTCACCAATCATCACGATCGCCTCGGTCCCAGCGTCTTCCTGAAACAAACCGAGAATATCGATGAAGTGAGAGCCCGGAATCGGATCGCCACCGATGCCAACACAGGTAGACTGGCCATATCCCACGTCGGTGGTCTGCTTGACCGCCTCATAGGTGAGCGTGCCAGAGCGCGAAACGATGCCGACCTTGCCCGGCAAGTGAATATCCGCAGGCATGATGCCGATCTTGCATTGACCAGGCGTGATGACCCCGGGGCAATTGGGTCCTATCAGCCTGACACCCAGCTCGTCGCACTTCACCTTCGCATCGAGCATATCGAGTGTCGGTACACCCTCAGTGATACAGACAATGAGTTCAATGCCAGCATTAGCAGCCTCGAGAATAGAGTCTTTGCAGAACGCCGCAGGAACATAAATGACGGACGCGTGGGCGCCAGTCTGTGCGACGGCCTCAGAAACCGTATTGAATACCGGCAGGTCAAGGTGTGTTTGGCCACCCTTACCCGGCGTCACACCGCCAACCATCTTCGTACCGTAAGCAATCGCTTGTTCAGAATGGAAGGTGCCCTGCGACCCAGTGAACCCCTGGCAGATCACGCGGGTATCTTGATTAATCAGGATACTCATGACGCACCTCCCGCTGCCGCCACCACTTTTTGGGCGGCGTCAGTCAGACTCTCTGCCGCTTGAATATTGAGTCCGCTCCCCGCCAAAACCTCTCTCCCCAACGCAGCATTGTTTCCTTCGAGACGCACGACAACAGGCACGTCTACGCCTACTTCCTCGACCGCTCCAATCACGCCCTCTGCGATCAAATCGCATCGGACAATGCCGCCAAAGATATTGATCAGCACGGCCTTCACGTTTTCATCAGAGAGAATGATTTTGAAAGCCTCGGTGACACGCTCTTTAGTCGCACCGCCGCCGACATCAAGGAAATTCGCGGGTGCGCCGCCGTGGAGTTTGACGATGTCCATGGTGCCCATTGCCAATCCTGCGCCATTGACCATGCAGCCAATGGAGCCATCGAGGGCCACGTAGTTGAGCTCCCACTGTGCGGCGTGGGCCTCCCGCTCGTCTTCCTGAGAGGGATCGTGCATCGCTTCAAGCTCAGGCTGGCGATATAGCGCGTTAGAGTCGACAACCACCTTGGCATCGAGGCAATGGAGGTTCCCTTCGTCGGTAATCACCAGCGGGTTCACTTCGATCAGCGCCAGATCTTTGTCGGCAAACAGTTTTGCCAGTCCCATGAAAATGGTGACGAACTGCTTAACCTGAACGCCGCTTAGGCCGAGTCGGAATGCTAGGTCCCGTCCCTGAAAAGGTTGGGCACCGACGAGCGGATCAATCTCTGCCTTAAGGATTTTCTCCGGTGTCTCTTCGGCGACTTTTTCAATCTCGACACCGCCCTCAGTCGACGCCATGAAGACAATCCGTCTGCTGGCGCGATCGACCACGGCACCCAGGTACAGCTCGTCGGCGATATCGGTGCAGGATTCGACCAAGATCCGGGACACTGGCTGACCAGCCGCATCCGTTTGATAAGTCACCAGACGCTGACCCAGCCAGTGAGCCGCAAACTCTCCCACCGCCTCGGGGCTGTCCACAAGCTTCACACCGCCTGCCTTGCCGCGCCCGCCCGCATGGACCTGCGCCTTTACGACCCATCGCTCTCCGCCAATGTCATTGGCCGCCTTCACAGCCGCTTCTGCCGAGTCGACGGCGTGGCCAGTCGACACCGGCAAGCCGTAGTCAGCGAACAGGGCTTTGCCCTGATACTCATGCAAATTCATAAAACCCCCCGGGGTAACGCCCGATTAACCTCGCACAGCTCCAGTCTCGGGCAACTGGAACCACATCATCGCTTTGTTAACGCTTGGCGCGATTCACCATATGAATGGCTCTGCCATCAACTGCCAAAGCGGCTTCATGCACCGCTTCAGACATCGTGGGATGGCCAAAGACCATCAGCTGAAGATCCTCTGTGCTGGCCGCCATCTCTATGGCGATGACGATCTGCTGGACTAAATCCGCCGCAGACGGGCCTACAACGTGGGCGCCCAAAATCTGGTCTGAGTCCGCATCCGACAGAATCTTGACCATACCCTCCGTTTCACCCGAGGCCATTGCCCGGCCGATCGCGGCAAAGGGAAATGACCCTACCTTATAGTCAACGCCCTCGGCTTTGAGTTCTTGCTCGGTTTTGCCGACCGCGGCGACTTCAGGGTGGGTATAGATAATGGACGGAATCACGTCGTAATTCAGTTGCGCGGGCTTACCGTGAATACGCTCGGCCACCATCACACCCTCTTCAGAACCTTTGTGCGCCAGCATTGGACCACGCACGATGTCGCCCACCGCCCACACACCCGGCGCCTCGGTCGCGCAATAATCATTCACGAACACAAACCCGCGCTCGTCCACCGTCACCCCAGAGTCGGCTGCGAACAGCTTCTCTGTGCGCGGAGTCCGACCTACGGCAACAATGAGCCTGTCAAATACCAGGGTCTCATTAGTATCGTTTTGCGTGTAGGTGACAGAGACCTTTTCGCCGTCCACGGACACATCAGTGACTCGGGCCCCTAGCCGTATGTCCAAACCCTGCTTGGCAAAGATTTTCGCTGACTCCGCGGCAATTTGATCGTCCATATTCGGCAGGAATTGATCCATGGCCTCCAGCATGACGACATCTGCACCGAGACGCGCCCAAACGCTGCCCAGTTCGAGTCCGATCACCCCCGCACCAATCACACCCAGACGATCCGGCACGGCCTCGAAACACAAAGCCCCGGTTGAATCGACCACTCGATCGCCGTCTACCGGCGCGGGCGGAATCGCTGCAGGCTCGGACCCTGCAGCCAGGACGATATTGTCAGCAGTGTGGGTGCTCTTCTCACCCGAAGCGTCTGTGACCTCGACTTGCCGACCCGCCAGCAGTACCGCAGACCCGGTGATGACCGTCACGCCATTAGCCTTAAGCAGGCCGGACACACCCCCGGTCAGCTGCGACACAATTTTGTCTTTGCGGGCCATCATGCCCGCCACATCAAGCGATACACCACTCACACCAATACCGTGATCGGCTAGATGCCCATTAGCCTCAGCGTAACGATGCGAGCTATCCAGCAGCGCCTTTGAAGGAATACAGCCCACGTTAAGGCAGGTGCCACCTAATAAAGGCTGAGCCTGCTCATTTACATTTTGCTCGATCACAGCAGTCGACAGCCCCAGCTGCGCACAGCGAATCGCACAGACATACCCGGCAGGCCCCGAGCCAATAACGATCACATCGAATGGGTTAGACAACGTATATCCCCTTTTAGATTTGCAGAAGGATCCGCGCCGGATCCTCTATCAGGCCCTTAATCGTGACCAAAAACTGAACGGCTGTTTTGCCATCGACCAGGCGATGATCATAAGAGAGCGCAAGATACATCATCGGTTGTATGACGACCTCTCCATCCATCGCAATCGGCCGCTCCTGAATCGTATGCATGCCAAGGATGCCCGTTTGCGGCGGATTGAGAATGGGCGTGGACAGCAGCGAGCCAAATACACCCCCGTTGGATACCGTGAAGGTACCACCGGTCATCTCCTCAATAGTCAGTTTTTTGTCTCTGGCTTTGCTGCCAAAGCTGGCGATAGCCGCCTCGACATCGGCAATGCTCATAAAATCAGCGTCCCGGAGTACTGGGACCACCAGCCCCTCGTCAACCGAGACCGCCACACCGATATCCTGATAGCCGTGGTAGACCACATCGTTATCGTCGATAGACGCGTTGACCTCGGGGAACCTCTTCAGCGCCTCGCAAGCCGCCTTCACGAAAAATCCCATAAAGCCAAGCCGGGTGCCATTGTGCACCGACTCAAACTCATCACGGTACTGACGGCGCAACGCCATGAGTGGCGCCATGTTCACTTCATTAAATGTTGTGAGCATGGCGGTTTGTTGCGTGGCGCCCAGCAGCCGCTCCGCAATTCGCGCCCGCATTCGCGTCATTGGGACTCGCTTCTCAATCCGCTCGCTGGTGGGCCCGTCGATATTAAGGTCGGCAGCAGCAGGTACGGGAACAGCCGCCTGCTGCACCGGCCTGACTGGCGCGGGCTGCTGCGCGGACTGTCGTTCTGGCTGCCGCTTCAGATGCGCCATAACGTCTTCTTTCAGCAGTCGCCCACCCTTTCCCGTCGCCTCGATTTCCTCAGGAGAGAGGTCATGCTCATCCAACAATGCTCGAACGGCAGGCCCCATCGGTATCGACTCAACAGAACCGCTTTTAATCTCTGCCGCGGATTCTTCAGACTCAGGCGGCTCAGATACTTGCACCCCGTCAGCACCGGCAGATAGTGTCGCCAACAGCATCTCACTGGTGATCGTCTCCCCTTCAGCCGCCATGATGGTTTCAATCACACCGGCCGCTGGCGCAACGACCTCCATCACGACCTTATCGGTTTCGATTTCCACCAGCAGCTCATCACGGGCGACGCTGTCTCCGGGCCCCTTGTGCCAGGCAGAGACGACCCCATCTGCAACGGACTCCGGAAAGGCAGGTGCCTTTATCTCGACTGTCATCACAGCATCCTCTTGTTAAAAGCCCCAGGGCATCGGACCCAGAGCCTCATTGATAAATTCTTCCTGCTCACGCAGGTGCAATGCTGAGTAGCCTGCTGCTGCAGATGCCGAGGGCTCCCTGCCGACGTAGCGAAGATAGACGTCGACTTTTTCTTTGCGCACTGCAGTAGCCAAACGGCTCTGCATGGCATACCAGGAGCCTTGATTTTTCGGCTCTTCCTGAACCCAGACAGCGTCCTCAAGGTTGGGATACCGCGAGAGCACTGCCTGCAGATCAAAACGCGGAAACGGATACATCTGCTCGATTCTAACGATTGCAATATCCTCAATGTCTCGCTCACGTCGAGCCGCCCGCAGGTCATAAAAGACCTTTCCCGAACAGAGCACCACTCGCTTGACTGCCGATGGGTCGAGCGCATCCGTCTCGTCAATGACAGTCTGGAATGCCCCCTCAGCGAGTTCCTCGAGCTGAGACACGGCCTCCTTGTGCCGCAACAAGCTTTTGGGGGTCATCACAATAAGCGGCTTCCTAAGCGGCCGCACAGCCTGGCGGCGCAACATATGGAAGACCTGCGCGGGCGTGCTCGGAATGCAAACTTGAATGTTGTCCTCAGCACACAGCTGCAGAAAGCGCTCCAGTCTGGCAGACGAATGTTCCGGACCCTGCCCCTCGTACCCATGGGGCAACAACATCGTCAGCCCGCATAACCTGTTCCATTTGTTCTCACCACTGGAGATAAACTGGTCAATGACGACCTGAGCCCCGTTGGCAAAATCTCCAAACTGGGCCTCCCAAACTACCAAGCCTCCAGGCGACGTGGTGGCATAGCCATACTCGAATGCCAACACAGCCTCCTCAGAGAGCAGGGAGTCATAAATCCTGAGAGGCGCTTGCTGTTCGTTGAGCTGCTGAAGCGGCGCATAAGCCTGCCCGTCACGCTGATTGTGAAGCACCGCGTGCCGATGACTGAACGTGCCGCGTCCAACGTCTTGCCCAGTGAGCCGTACGGGATACCCCTCCTCCAATAAAGAGGCGTAAGCCATGGTCTCCGCAAACCCCCAGTTCACCTCCTGGGCTCCAGCGCCCATCTTGAGCCGATCGTCCATCAATTTCTTCACAACGCGGTGAACAGAAAAGCCTTCGGGGACCGCATTGCAGCGCTCCGACAGCGCCTTCAACTCAGGGAGTGGTACGGCTGTTTCTGCAGCCACATCCCAGCGATGCCCAATGTATGGTGACCAGTCGACAAAGAGCGCCTTGTTGGGCTCAGACACCAGAGAGCTCACCAAGGGCTCATCCCGCTCCAGCGCCTCTCGGTAGTGATCGACCCAAGCTTCGTCCTGCTCCGCTGTGAGAAGACCTTCAGTAATCAACCGCTGGGCATAGAGCGTACGAGTCGACAGATGGGATTTGATTTTGTCGTACATCGCCGGCTGCGTGACCGACGGCTCATCTGCCTCGTTGTGGCCGCGACGGCGGTAGCAGACGAGATCAATGACCACATCCTTGTTGAATTGGCTCCGATAATCCACCGCGAGTTGGGTAGCGAAAACCACTGCCTCGGGATCATCGCCATTGACATGGAATATGGGCGCCTGAACCATCTTCGCAATATCCGTGCAGTATTCTGTTGACCGCGCGTCGGCAGGCTCACTGGTTGTGAAGCCTATCTGGTTGTTCAACACGATGTGCAGCGTGCCGCCGGTGCGATAGGCACGGGTCTGAGACATCTGAAAAGTCTCCATGACCACCCCTTGACCCGCGAATGCCGCGTCGCCATGGAGCACGATAGGCACGACCGTCTCGCCAGCCGGATCCTGGCGACGATCCTGGCGCGCGCGAACGGAGCCCTCTACAACAGGTGAGACGATTTCCAGGTGAGATGGGTTGAAGGCGAGCGACAAATGCACCTCTCCCCCCGGGGTCATCATGTTTGATGAGAAGCCCTGATGATATTTCACATCTCCGGAACCGCTATAGCTCACCCTGCCTTCAAATTCGTCGAAAAGGTCCACCGGGTTTTTTCCCAAGATATTGACCAGCACATTGAGGCGCCCGCGGTGCGCCATACCAATACAAATCTCCTTGGCGCCATATCCCCCAATACGCTGAATCGCCTCGCTCATCATGGGGATAAGGCTTTCGCCACCCTCAAGCCCAAACCTTTTGGTGCCCGGATATTTAGAGCCCAGAGAGCGCTCTAGGCCTTCTGCTCCGTTGAGCTGGCGCAGAATATTCAGTCGCTGCTCGGCAGGAAAATCAGGCGCACTGCGCACCGCCTCCATGCGACTCATAATCCAATGTCGCTCTTCGGTATTCACGATATGCATGAATTCCGCACCTACAGTCCCGCAATAGGTGGCGACTAGATCGTCTCGAATGTTTGCCAGGGTTGCCTCAGGCCGCCCGAAGTAGACGGTCCCGACCTGAAACGTGGTGTCTAAATCAGCCTCGCTCAGCTCATGAAACGTCAGATCCAAATCCGGCACGGGTGGACGCTCCGCTAACGCAAGCGGATCCAGCCGGGCCTCCTGGTGACCGCGCTGGCGGTAGGCAGAAATCAACTGCATCACGCGAACCTGCTTCCGCTCGTACTCTGTGGCGTGGGAATCCTGCGCCACCGTCGCATCGGTGCGCACCCGCATTTTCGAGATGCGGGCAAACCTGTCGCGTAGCACCGAATGAGGAACGTCGTGCAGCGCAGCGGTGTCAGAAGCTACGCGGGGCAATTGATCAAAATAGTCTCGCCACTCAGGAGGGATGGCGTTGGGGTCTTGGAGATACTGCTCGTAAAGAGCGTCCACATACTCGGCATTGCCACCCGCAATATGGGAGGTCGCCCATTGCGCTAGCATCCCGGGTAAAGGCGTCGCCTGTGTCACTTTAGCCCCCCTGAAGCGTCCGTGAGTCCGTAACTCAACGTCGGCGCGTGTCAGCCGCTCGATGGGGGTAGTGTAGGTTACTCACTATTCGTTGACGCCAGCCTTCCCCCACAAACGGCGGAAATACGCACACTTTAAGGGCTTGCCGCCACATATATAACTTTGAGTTATGTAACTCATAACCCACGCGGGAAAGTTGGCGCTCGATTATGAAAGTCAGATATAGCAGCTCTCACGGCTGCCGATATACCCGCAGTGTCAGGTAGCGCGATTCAGCAGCATGGTGCGAATGTGACCAATCGCTTTAGTTGGATTCAGACCCTTCGGACACACATTGACGCAATTCTGAATGCCGTGACAGCGAAATACGCTAAAGGGGTCGTCCAACTTGGCCAGTCGCTCTTCTGTTGCGGTATCTCGACTGTCGGCGAGGAAGCGATAGGCCTGCAGTAACCCCGCGGGGCCCACAAATCGATCGGGATTCCACCAAAACGAGGGGCAGCTGGTGGAGCAACAGGCGCAGAGAATGCACTCATACAAGCCATCCAGCTGGGCCCGCTCCTCAGGAGACTGAAGCCGCTCGATAGCCGGCGCTGGTGTTGGATTCTGCAGATAGGGCTGCACCTTCTCGTACTGCGCATAAAACAGGCTCATATCGACGACAAGATCCCGAATCACGGGTAGACCTGGCAAGGGCCGAATGACCAGCTTCTCACCCTTGACGGACTCCGAGAGCGGTGTGATGCACGCCAAGCCGTTTTTACCGTTCATGTTAAGGCCATCCGATCCGCAGACGCCCTCCCGACAACTCCGACGATAGGTCACGCTGCCGTCATGATCAGCTTTAATCAGCTCCAGCACATCGAGCACCATCAAGTCGCGTCCGCCCGTGTCGACAGAAAAATCCTGCATGAACGGTGCTTCGTCGGTCTCGGGGTTATAACGGTATAGGCTGACCTGTAGCATCTGCTATCGCTCCTGAAAAACTCAGTAACTTCTCGCCTTCGGCTGGAAGGTTTCAACGGTTTGCGGGGTAAAGTTGACGCTGCGCTTGGACACTTGCTTGCCCTCGCTGTGATACATGGAGTGGCACAGCCAGTTCTCATCATCGCGCTCAGTGAAGTCCTCACGGGCGTGTGCACCACGGCTCTCATCGCGGGCCTCTGCGACAACCGCGGTGGCCTCTGCCGTCTCAAACAAGTTCTGCAACTCCAGGCATTCGATACGGGAGGTATTGAACGCATTGGACCGGTCAGCGAGCGCGACATTTTCTACACGGCCTCGAAGATCAGCCAACTTGGCAATTCCCTCGCGCATGAACTCACCCGTGCGGAAGACACCAAAGTGGTTCTGCATGATTTCTTGCAGCTCGTGCCGCAACGGCGCAACTTGCTCACCTTGCTCCCGCGCATTGAGTGCCTCCAGTCGCGCTCCTGCTGACTCAATATCCGTCTGTGAAGCATCCCGGAGCTCGATACCCTCGCGCAGCGACTTCTCGATAAACAAACCAGAGGCTCGCCCAAAGACCACGAGGTCCAGCAGAGAGTTGCCGCCAAGTCGGTTAGCACCATGCACTGACACGCAGGCGACTTCGCCACACGCATACAAGCCCGGGATCACCGCATCATTACCCTGCGCATCGACGGTCAGAGCCTGACCATGCACGTTCGTGGGGATACCACCCATCATGTAATGGCACGTCGGGACAACAGGGATGGGCTCCTTAACCGGATCGACATGTGCAAAGGTCCTGCTCAGCTCGCAGATTCCTGGCAGTCGGGACTCCAGCACCTCTTCGCCCAGATGGTCCAATTTGAGCTTAACGTGATCGCCATTAGGGCCGCAGCCCCGCCCTTCGAGAATCTCCAACACCATTGAGCGCGCCACTACGTCTCGACCAGCCAGATCTTTGGCATTGGGCGCATACCGCTCCATGAAACGCTCACCGTCCTTGTTGACCAGGTAGCCACCCTCTCCACGACAACCTTCGGTCACCAGTGTGCCGGCGCCATAAATGCCGGTCGGATGAAACTGCCACATCTCCATATCTTGGGCGGGCACGCCGGCTCGCAGCGCCATGCCCAAGCCGTCTCCGGTATTAATGTGGGCGTTAGTGGTCGAGGCATAGATTCTGCCAGCACCACCGGTCGCAAATACCGTGGCTTTCGATTTAACGTACACGGTCTCGCCGGTTTCTATGCAGATAGCGATCACGCCCACAACAGCCCCATCTTGGTTTTTCACCAGATCGACGGCAAACCACTCGTTAAAGAAAACGGTCTCGTTCTTAATGTTGTTCTGATACAGCGTGTGAAGAAGCGCATGCCCAGTTCGGTCTGCCGCGGCACAGGTGCGGGCCGCCTGCCCACCCTCGCCAAAATTTTTCGATTGCCCACCAAAGGGTCGTTGGTAAATGCGCCCTTCCTCGGTGCGCGAGAACGGCAGACCCATGTGCTCCAATTCGAAGATCGCCTCTGGGCCAACGGAACACATGTATTCGATGGCGTCCTGATCACCGATGTAATCAGACCCCTTCACGGTGTCATACATATGCCACCGCCAGTCGTCCTCGGGATCGGCGCTGGCGATCGCGCAGGTGATGCCGCCCTGTGCAGATACCGTATGTGAACGTGTCGGAAACACTTTGGAGATCACGGCTGTTTTGTAACCCGACTGGGCCAACTGCAGGGCCGCGCGCATTCCCGCTCCGCCGCCGCCAACAATAACGCCATCAAAAGAAATTGTTCTCATAACGTAAACACTTACCTCGGGAGGCGCGTCGCGCGCTGACCCCAATGACTTAAGCCGCAGGTCAACCCATCAGCTCCAAATAATGACAATGACCCATATGACATAACCCACCAATGCCAAAGAGACACCCAGCTGGCTTATCAGCCTGATCACGTTGCCCTTCGGCCCCAGCATTCTCTCGGTCAGGTAATCGGTGAACACCGACCACAAACCGATCCAGCTATGGGCCGCTAACGAGAGCGCCGCCATCAGGGTAAACACCTTCATCCAGGTCTGATCAAACAGCAGTCTCCATGAAGTGTAGTCAACTGAACCCAGTAACTGGTAGGCGATCACAACAAAATATGAAAGCAGCACGAGCGAGGTGACCCGCTGAATAAGCCAATCCGAGAGGCCCGAGCGGCTAAAGCTTGTGACTGAGGTCACCATATCAGCAGTCCCCATATCGCAGCGCTGACCGCAGCCAACAGAAATACCACTCGCGCTCCCACGACGCCGCCTCGCATTGTCTCGCCAATACCCGCATCCATAATGAGATGCTTGATCCCTGCGAGTGCGTGATAGGTCAGAATTGAGGCGATCGCCCAGCAGACGACCTTCGCCATGGGCGAAGACAGCACCGCTACTACCTCATTGAATGAGTTCTCAGAAGCAAGGCTTCTGTCCAACGCCCACAGCAGTAAAAAACTGGAAAAGAACATCAGCACACCCGTCACACGGTGTGTGATCGAGGCATAAGCTGTCACTGGCAAGTTAATGGTGCCAAGGTCCAGATTGACAGGACGCGTGTCTCTTGAAGTTGGTCTCACGTTAAATCTCAGGGTAGTTGCGGTTGCAGCGGAAGATACGGTCGGTGCCCCAAAATCTTCCGCGGTCGGGAGTATAGGTGGGCTCACAATTGATTACAATTTCGGCGTAGAGCTCCTCAATCTGGCTTACCAGCTTGGCCATTCGGCGCGTTTCAAATTGACATGTCAGGCGCTCAGCATTAGTTTGGCACCCTCTTATTTCACGCGGTAGTCACCCCCATGTCCGATAAACACGCCACCCTGAACCTGACCCATGAGGATGGAACTGAGCAGGCTATTGATCTGAGCGTGCACTCAGGCACGTTGGGGCCTGATGTTGTTGACGTAGGCAAGCTGACAGCCAACGGCTACTTCACCTATGACCCTGGCTTCACCTCTACCGCCGCCTGCGAATCGCAAATCACCTTCATCGACGGCGAGAGGGGCGTTCTGCTTCATCGGGGGTATCCCATTGAGCAACTGGCCGAACACTCGGACTACCTAGAAACCTGCTATTTGCTGCTCAACGGCGAACTGCCCACGGCCGAGCAGAAAGAGGAGTTTGTCGGCATCATGACCCGCCACACGATGGTTCATGAGCAAATCAGGACATTTTTCAATGGGTTCCGCCGAGACGCCCACCCTATGGCTATTATGTGCGGGGTGGTCGGGGCGCTCTCAGCGTTCTATCACGACTCCACGGAAATCTCAGACCCCTGGCACAGAGAAGTGGCGGCGTTCAGGCTGATTGCCAAGATGCCAACCATCGCAGCCATGAGCTACAAATTCTCCATTGGTCAGCCATTCATGTACCCGGACAACAGCCTGGACTACGCTGCCAATTTTCTGCACATGATGTTTGGCAATCCCTGTGAGCCCACCAAAGTGTCGCCAACGATCGCGCGTGCCATGGATCGCATTTTCCTGCTGCACGCCGACCATGAGCAGAACGCCTCCACTTCCACTGTGCGCTTGGCTGGCTCATCGCAAGCCAACCCCTTTGCGTGTATCGCGGCGGGCATTGCGGCACTCTGGGGCCCCTCCCACGGCGGCGCCAACGAGGCTGTGGTGAAAATGCTCGAAGAGATCGGCACGGTGGACCGTATCGACGAATACATCGCCAAGGCAAAAGATAAGGACGACCCGTTCCGCCTGATGGGCTTCGGACACCGGGTCTACAAAAACTTTGATCCCAGAGCAAAGGTCATGAAACAAGCGGCTGACGAAGTATTAGCCGAACTGGGCATCGAAGATGAAAATCTTGAAATCGCCAAGCGGCTCGAGGAAATAGCGCTTCAAGACGAGTATTTCATCCAGAAAAAGCTCTATCCCAATGTGGATTTCTATTCGGGCATCATTCTGAAGGCCCTGGGCATCCCAACCTCCATGTTCACGGTGATCTTTGCCATTGGCCGCACCGTGGGCTGGATCGCGCACTGGAACGAAATGATCGGCGGTGCTTATCGCATCGGCCGGCCTCGCCAGCTCTACACTGGGCAGACGCAAAGAGATTTTGTCCCGCTGGATAAGCGGTAAGTCGACTCATGACGGCCTCTGCGGTGATTACAGGCTCGGGGCTGTTTACTCCCGCCGAAAGCATCAGCAACGACGAACTGGTGGCCTCATTCAATGCCTGGGTCGATCTCTACAACGCTGATAACAGTGAGGCGATAGCAACGGGGGAATTAGAGGCCAAAACCCACTCCTCCGCCGAATTCATCGAAAAAGCTTCGGGCATCAAGTCTCGTTACGTCATCAATAAAGCCGGCATTCTCGACCCCGAGCGCATGATGCCCAAGATTCCAGAACGGCATAACGACGAGCCGTCGGTAATGTGCGAAATCGCCTGCAGAGCAGCAGAGCAAGCCATGGCCGAGGCAGGCATTAGCGCACATGAACTGGACGCTGTGATTGTTGCCGCCTCCAACATGCAACGCGCCTATCCCGCCATGGCGATCGAGGTCCAATCAGCCCTTGGCGCCAATGGTTTCGCCTTCGACATGAATGTGGCGTGCTCCTCTGCCACCTTCGGCATACAGCAGGCGAGCGACGCAGTGAAATCCGGCA
>JBELDB010000037.1:0-13187 GCA_042094525.1 Congregibacter sp.
ACCGGGCAATTCAGGTCACAGCGGGTAGCCGCAAGGCCTCGAAAGTCAGCAAGCCGGAAGCTGGGCATTATGCCAAGGCTGGTGTGGCCGCGGGCGAAGGCCTGTGGGAGTTCCGTCTGGATGGCTCAGATGAGGCGTTCGAGGTGGGCTCTGAGCTGACAGTCGAACGATTTGAGCAAGGTCAGAAGGTTGATGTTGCAGGTCGCTCCAAGGGCAAGGGTTTCCAGGGCGTTGTAAAGCGCTGGAATTTCAGCACTCAGGATGCGACCCACGGTAACTCGCTGTCTCACCGGGCACCAGGTTCGATTGGTCAGTGCCAGACACCGGGCCGCGTGTTCAAGGGCAAGAAGATGTCCGGGCACATGGGCGACGAGCGCGTGACGACCCAGGGCCTTGAAGTGGTCCGTGTTGACGTTGAGCGTAATCTGCTGCTCATCAAGGGTGCGGTACCGGGAGCTCCGGGTGGCGAAGTGATTGTTCGTCCGACAGTCAAGGCGACGGGCAGTGCCCCGTCACAGTCGTGAGTAGCGGGGGCGAGACGTGGAATTAAGTGTAGTCAAGCCGGGAAACAAGGCAGCAGGCACCGTCGCGGTATCTGAGGCCAACTTCGCCCGTGAGTACAACGAAGCGCTGGTGCATCAGGTCGTGACGGCCTTTTTGTCTGGCGCGCGACAAGGCACCCGGGCGCAAAAGACGCGTTCAGAGGTCGCCGGCGGCGGCAAAAAGCCCTGGCGCCAGAAAGGCACCGGTCGCGCCCGAGCAGGCACGATCCGGTCACCGATTTGGCGATCCGGTGGCGTGACCTTTGCAGCCAAGCCGCAGGATCACTCGCAGAAAGTGAATCGCAAAATGTACCGGGCAGCGATGCGTTCCATCCTGTCTGAGCTGGCCCGAACCGACCGACTGATGATCGTTGAGGCGCTGGACGTTGAGCAGCCCAAGACCAA
This sequence comes from Congregibacter sp., assembly GCA_042094525.1. GTDB lineage: Bacteria > Pseudomonadota > Gammaproteobacteria > Pseudomonadales > Halieaceae > Luminiphilus. The sequence goes on from JBELDB010000037.1 coordinate 948, forward strand.
GCTGCTCGTTGAGGCCCTAAAAGGGTATGGCGTGGATAACGTTTTGATTGTGGCGGACAACGTGGACAAGAACTTGTATCTGGCCTCTCGAAACCTGCACAAAGTTGACGTGCGGGACGTCGAAGGCGCCGACCCTGTCAGTCTTATTGCTTACGACAAGGTCATGATCACCGTCGATGCGGTCAAGAAGTTTGAGGAGACGTTGGCGTGAATCAGGAGCGCGTTTTTCAGATTCTGCTGGGCCCCCACGTGTCGGAAAAGTCGGCAATCGTGGCAGAGCAGAGCAACCAGTATGTGTTCCGTGTCTCGCTGGACGCGACCAAGGACGAAATTCGTCAGTCCGTCGAGCAGTTATTCAAGGTCACGGTGAATGATGTCCAGACGTTGCGCGTAAAGGGTAAGACCAAGCGCAACCGTTACGGATTAAGCAAGCGCCCGTCGTGGAAGAAAGCCTACGTCCGGGTGGAGCAGGGTCAGGAAATTGACTTTGCGTCGATTAGCTGAGGTAGCGAGTCATGGCAGTCGTAAAGAGTAAACCCACGTCAGCAGGACGCCGCCACCAGGTCAAGGTGGTGACTGAAGGCTTGCATAAAGGCAAACCTCACGGCCCGCTCCTCGAGAAGAAATCTAAGACCGGTGGCCGTAACAACCTCGGTCGCATTACCACTCGCCATATCGGTGGTGGTCACAAGCAGCACTATCGCAAGATCGATTTTAAGCGCACCAAGGACGGCATCGCCGCCAAGGTGGAGCGCATCGAATACGACCCCAACCGCACCGCTCATATTGCGCTGCTTCTATACGCCGATGGAGAGCGCCGTTACATCATCGCGCCCAAAGGTGTTCAGGCGGGCGATATATTGCACTCCGGTTCTGCGGCACCGATCAAAGCGGGCAACTGCTTGCCGGTGCGCAACATTCCCGTGGGTTCTGTGATTCACGCCATCGAGCTGAAGCCTGGCAAGGGCGCACAAATGGCGCGCTCTGCGGGTGCTTCTGTGCAGTTGGTTGCCCGTGAAGGCCAATACGCCACGGTTCGCCTGCGCTCCGGTGAGATGCGCAAGGTGCCCATTGATTGCCGTGCCACTCTGGGCGAGGTATCCAACTCAGAGCACAGCCTGCGCAAGCTCGGTAAAGCGGGCGCCGCGCGTTGGAGAGGCGTACGGCCGACCGTTCGTGGTGTTGCCATGAACCCGGTTGACCATCCCCACGGTGGTGGTGAAGGTAAGACGTCAGGTGGCCGTCACCCGGTAACGCCTTGGGGCGTGCCGACCAAGGGCTACAAAACCCGCAAGAATAAGCGCACCGACGGCATGATCGTTCGCCGTCGTGGCAAGAAGTAATCGGTCAGGAGAGTAAACAGTGCCCCGTTCATTGAAGAAAGGCCCTTTCATCGACCTTCACCTCATGAAAAAGGTCGACGCGGCGGTGGAAACCAATGACCGCCGACCGATCAAGACCTGGTCGCGACGATCGATGGTCGCCCCGAACATGGTGGGTTTGACCATTGCCGTACACAACGGCAGACAGCATGTCCCTATTTTGATCAACGAGGACATGGTCGGTCACAAGCTGGGTGAATTTGCGGTGACCCGAACCTTCAAGGGTCACATCGTGGACAAGAAGGCCAAGCGATAAGGCGGGCTGGAGAGAGAAATGGAAGTAGCAGCCAAATTACGTGCAGCACGCATCTCGGCGCAGAAGGCTCGGCTAGTCGCTGACCAGGTTCGTGGCAAGCCGGTGGAAGAGGCGCTGAGTGTGCTTGAGTTCAGTAACAAGAAAGCCGCAGCGCTTGTGCGCAAGGTGCTCAACTCAGCGATTGCAAATGCCGAGAACAATGAGGGCGCGGACGTTGATGAGCTGCGTGTATCCACGATCTATGTTGATGAAGGGTTCACCATGAAGCGCCTGCGCGCTCGGGCCAAAGGCCGCGGTGACCGTATTTTTAAGCGCACCTGCCATATTACGGTCAAGGTTGCGGACAACGAGAGTTAAGGAGACGACCTAATGGGTCAGAAGGTACATCCAACGGGTATCCGACTGGGCGTAGTCAAGGACCATAACTCGGTCTGGTACGCAGACAGCAAAACCTATGCGAAGAACTTGATTAATGACCTCGAGGTGCGCGAGTACATCCTGAAGAAGCTGGATGCCGCCTCTGTGAGCCGCGTCAAGATCGAGCGCCCCGCACAGACTGCGCGCATCACTATTTTTACAGCGCGCCCCGGTATCGTCATCGGCAAGAAAGGTGAGGATGTAGACGGTCTGCGCAAGGATCTGTCCGCCAAGATGGGTGTGCCAGTGCACATCAATATCGAAGAGATTCGCAAGCCAGACGTCGATGCTCGACTGGTCGCCCAGAACGTGGCGCAGCAACTCGAGCGCCGGGTGATGTTCCGACGAGCGATGAAGCGTGTGGTGCAAAACGCCATGCGACAGGGTGCCGAGGGCATCAAGGTGCAGGTCGGCGGTCGACTCGGTGGCGCCGAGATTGCTCGGACCGAATGGTACCGCGAGGGCCGCGTGCCACTGCACACCCTGCGGGCTGATATCGATTACGCCACGTATGAAGCGCACACCACCTACGGTGTAATTGGCGTGAAGGTATGGATTTTTAAAGGTGAGGTGATCGGCGAGGGCGAAGAGATCTGAGTGATCTCCAGGCTGAGTCGAATACCTGATTGAGGAAGTAAAACATGTTGCAACCGAAACGGACCAAGTTCCGCAAGACGCAGAAAGGCCGCAATCGCGGTCTCGCTGAGCGCGGTAGCAAGGTGAGCTTTGGCGAGTATGCGCTCAAAGCCACCGGCCGTGGGCGTATTACTGCGCGCCAGATCGAGGCTGCTCGTCGCGCCATGACCCGCCATATCAAGCGGGGCGGAAAAATCTGGATTCGTATTTTTCCCGACAAGCCGATTACCGGTAAGCCATTGGAAGTCCGGCAGGGCAAGGGCAAGGGCAACGTTGAGTATTGGGTGGCGCAGATCCAGCCGGGTCGGGTCCTGTATGAAGTCGAGGGTGTATCGGAGCAGTTGGCGCGAGAGGCATTCGACCTTGCCGCTGCCAAGTTGCCGGTGCAGACCACTTTTGTGAAACGGTCGGTGATGTGATGAAAGCCAGTGAACTTCGTGACAAGTCGGTCGATGAATTGAATCAGCAACTGCTGTCTCTCCGTGAGGAGCAGTTCAAGCTACGGATGGCCAAGGCGACGGGTCAGCTGGGTCAGAGCCATTTGCTCAAGCAGGCCAAGCGAGACATCGCGCGGGTGAAAACCGTGTTGCAACAGAAGGCGGATCAGTAATGGCATCGACAGAATCAAGCGCACGCACGCTCCAGGGGCGTGTTGTCAGCGACAAGATGGACAAGACCATTACGGTCAAGATCGAGCGTCGGGTAAAGCACCCCGTGTACGGCAAGTACATCACCCGCTCCTCCAAAGTGCATGCGCACGATGAGGAGAACAAAGCGGGGATGGGCGACACCGTTTTGGTGGCGGAATCGCGACCTATGTCGAAAAGCAAGAGCTGGACGTTGGTAGAGATAGTGGAGACCGCGACTCAGATTTGAGCCTCGGTCAATATGAGCGAGCGGCGATAGGCCGTTGGTGGAGTAAAGAGAAATGATTCAGACGCAGTCGTATCTGGAAGTAGCCGATAACAGCGGGGCACGCCGTGTGATGTGCATCAAAGTGCTGGGTGGCTCCAAGCGTCGTTATGCCCGCGTGGGTGACCTGATTAAGGTCACGGTCAAAGAAGCGATTCCTCGAGGGAAAGTGAAGAAGGGCCAGGTGATCACTGCGGTGGTGGTGCGCACCAAGAAAGGCGTTCGTCGCCCCGATGGCTCATTAATCAAGTTTGATGAAAACGCGGCCGTATTGCTGAACGCACAGGACGCGCCGATCGGGACCCGCATCTTCGGCCCGGTCACGCGCGAACTTCGCGGTGAAAAATTTATGAAAATCATTTCCCTTGCGCCGGAAGTGATCTGAGTAGGGAACGAGAGGATCGAATCATGGCGAAGCTCAAGCAGGATGACGAAGTGATCGTGATCGCCGGAAAAGACAAGGGAAAGCGAGGCACTGTCCGCAGAGTGATCGACAGTGATCGTGTGGTTGTCAGTGGTGTGAACATGATCAAGAAGCACACCAAACCCAACCCTCAGGCGGGTGTGGTGGGTGGCATCGTTGAGCAGGAGGCTGCTATTCAGGCTTCTAACCTCGCTGTATACAACAGTAAATCTGGTAAGGGCGAGCGCGTTGGTTACCGGGTTGAGGACGGCAAGAAAGTCCGCGTATTTAAACCCTCCGGCGATTTGGTTGACGCCTGATCGGTGGTGGTGAGAAGAGGCATTTGAGACATGACAGCGCTTAAAGAAAGGTACCGTAGCGAGATTGTTCCCAAGCTCCAGTCAGAGCTGGGACTCAAGAACGTGATGGCGGTGCCGCGAATCAGCAAGATCACCCTCAACATGGGTGTCGGCGAAGCCGTGGGTGACAAGAAGGTGCTCGAGCATGCTGTGGCCGACATGGAAAAGATCGCCGGTCAGAAGCCTGTGGTCACCAAGTCTCGCAAGTCGATCGCGGGATTCAAGATCCGTGATGGCTGGCCAATTGGTTGCAAGGTGACGCTGCGGGATGAGCGCATGTATGAGTTCCTGGATCGTCTTATCAATATCGCAATTCCCAGAGTCCGTGACTTCCGTGGCATTAGCCCCAAGCAGTTTGACGGCCGCGGCAACTTCGCGATGGGCGTTACAGAGCAAATTATTTTCCCGGAAATTGACTACGACCAGATCGACAAGCTGCGCGGCATGGATATCACCATATCCACCACTGCAGCCAATGACGAGCAAGGTCGGGCGTTGCTGGCAGCGTTCAATTTCCCTTTTAGAAGCTGAGGCATCAGAGATATGGCCAAGAAATCCATGATCGCCCGAGAGGCAAAGCGAGCGCGAACAGTAGCGAAGTTTGCTGCCAAGCGCGCTCAACTCAAAGAGGTGATTGCCAACGTCAATGCAAGTGACGAAGAGCGGTGGGAAGCGCAGATTGCGCTGCAGAAGCTGCCGCGGGATGCGAGCCCTGTTCGCCAACAGCGTCGCTGTCAGCTGACCGGTCGTCCCCATGGGGTTTATCGAAAATTTGGTTTGTGCCGCAACAAGCTGCGTGAGGCAGCGATGCGTGGCGATGTGCCGGGTCTGGTTAAGTCCAGCTGGTAACGGAGAGCATTTGAATGAGCATGCAAGATCCGCTGAGCGATATGTTGACCCGTCTGCGCAATGCGCAGATGGCGGGTAAGCAAACGGTCGATATGCCTGGGTCCAAGCTGAAGGTTTCAGTGGCCAAGGTACTCGAGCAAGAGGGCTACATTGCCGGTCATCGTTACGATGACAGCACCAGTAAACCCAGATTGCATATTGATCTTAAATATTTCGACGGCAAGCCTGTGATTGCCGAGATCGAGCGCATCAGTAAGCCCTCTTTGCGACGCTACTCGGGCAAAGGCGATCTGCCATCTGTGCGCGGTGGATTGGGTGTCGCCATTGTGTCGACTTCTCATGGGGTGATGACCGATCGGGCGGCGCGCGCCGCGGGTGTGGGGGGCGAAGTCCTCTGCACCGTCTTCTGATCTGGGAACTGGAGCGTTAGAGAAATGTCTCGTGTAGCAAATAGTCCGGTCGCCCTGCCCAAAGGGGTGGACGTCAAAATTGAGGGAGTGAATGTCTCGGTTAAGGGTGGCAAAGGCTCTCTGGACCTCACTTTGACCGATGGTGTGGGTGTGAATGTCGAAGAAGACGTCGCCACCATTACCTACGACGGTGATGACAGTCGCGCTATGGCGGGTACAACCCGCTCCCTTTTGGCCAATATGGTCAAAGGAGTCTCCGAAGGTTGGGAGAAAAAGCTGGTGCTCAATGGCGTTGGCTATCGTGCAAAGTCCACAGGCAAAACGGTCAACCTGACCATCGGTCTTTCTCATCAGGTGGACTACCAGCTGGCGGACGGGCTTTCAGCCGACACTCCCACGCAAACTGAAATTGTGATCTCTGGCATCGACAAGCAAGCAGTTGGTCAGGCAGCAGCGGAAATCCGCAGCTTCCGTCCGCCAGAGCCCTATAAAGGAAAAGGCATTCGCTACGCCGACGAGTACGTCCGGCGCAAGGAAGCCAAGAAAAAGTAATCGGATACGGCAATGAATACCAAAACAAAAGCGCGTCTGCGCCGCGCCAAAAAATCCCGAGTGCACATGCGAACTGCGGGTTCCGTCAGGCTGTCAGTGCATCGTACGCCACAGCATATTTATGCCCAGGTTATTTCTGGAGACAGCAAGACGATTTTGGCTCAGGCCTCGACATTGGATAAGGACCTGCGCTCAAGCGCTACCGGCAACGTTGCGGCAGCGGCAGCGGTTGGCAAGCTGGTAGCAGAGCGGGCAAAGGCGGCTGGCGTGACATCGGTTGCGTTTGATCGTTCAGGTTTCCGATATCACGGACGGGTTAAGGCACTTGCAGAGGCCGCGCGTGAAGGCGGGCTGGAGTTTTAAGTATGGCAATGAAAGACAAAAAGCATCAGGGCGATCAGCGAACTGAGGGAGATCTTCAGGAGAAGCTGGTTCAGGTAAACCGAGTCGCCAAGACGGTCAAGGGTGGCCGCATCATGAGCTTTACGGCTTTGACCGTCGTGGGCGATGGTAAAGGCCGCGTTGGCTATGGCCGTGGTAAGGCTCGCGAGGTACCTGTCGCTATCCAGAAAGCGATGGAATCAGCGCGTCGCAACATGGTGCAGGTGCAGTTGGTTAACGGCACGCTCCAGTACCCAATCAAGGCTGCCCATGGTGCATCCAAGGTGTATATGCAGCCTGCCTCGGAAGGTACTGGCGTGATCGCAGGGGGGGCCATGCGCTCTGTGTTGGAGCTCGCTGGTGTGCACAACGTATTGGCAAAGTGCTACGGCTCGACCAACCCGGTCAACGTCGTTCAGGCCACTTTCAAGGGGCTCCGAGACATGAGCTCTCCTGAAGATGTCGCGGCCCGCCGGGGCCTTACTGTGGAAGAAATCCTCAGCTGAGTAGTGAGGAAAGACTGATGAGTAAATCAATGATCAAGGTAACGCAGATCCGCAGCATTCATGGGCGCCTGAAGAAACATCAGGCCTGCGTGGCGGGCTTGGGTCTGCGACGAATTGGCCACACGGTGGAGGTGGAAGACACTCCGTCCGTGCGCGGCATGATCAACAAGGTGAACTACCTTGTGCGTGTTGAGGGCGAGAGCAATGTCTGACGAAATGCGGTTAAACAGCCTGAAGCCTGCTCCAGGCGCTAAGCGTGATGCGAAGCGCGTGGGCCGAGGTATTGGTTCCGGGGTCGGCAAGACGGCGGGCCGTGGTCATAAAGGTCTTAAGGCTCGCTCGGGGGGAACCGTGAAGGCGGGCTTCGAGGGCGGTCAGATGCCGCTCCAGAAGCGTTTGCCGAAGTATGGTTTTTCCTCCCGTATTGGCCGAACGACTGCAGAAGTGCGCCTGCATGAATTGAACTGCGTCGAGGGCGACGTGATTGACCTGGACTCGCTGAAAGCGGCTGACCTGATCAAAGACGACGTGAAACGTGTGCGGGTGTTCTTGTCTGGTGAAATCAGCCGCGCGGTGAATGTGCGCGGTGTCACAGTCACCAAGGGCGCCAAAGCGGCGATCGAAGCCGCCGGTGGGAGCGTCGAGGCCTAATTCATGGCAAATGGGATGCCCTCAATGAATTCAGCCGGCATGGGAGAGCTATTCGCTCGCCTGCGCTTTGTGCTGATCGCGCTCTTGATCTATCGCATCGGGACACACATTCCTGTACCCGGTATCGATCCTGAGCAGCTGGCATCTTTGTTTGATCAGAATCAGGGCACTATTTTGGGCTTGGCCAATGTGTTCTCGGGTGGCGCCTTGGAGCGCATGAGTATTTTGGCTTTGGGCATCCTGCCGTACATATCCGCGTCCATCATCATGCAGTTGATGACGGCCGTGACGCCCCAGTTGGAGCAGCTTAAGAAAGAGGGTGAGGCAGGCCGCCGCAAGATTTCTCAGTGGACCCGCTACCTCACAGTGGTCCTGGCGCTGGTGCAGGGGTCCGGTATGACCGTCGGTCTTGCCAATCAGGGCCTGACCTACGTGACTGGATTCAGTTTCTATGTCACCGCCGTGGCCTCTCTGGTGACAGGCGCGGTATTCATGATGTGGCTGGGTGAGCAGATTACCGAGCGAGGCGTTGGTAACGGGATCTCTCTGTTGATTTTTGCGGGTATTGTCGCAGGCCTTCCCGCCGCCATTGGTCAGTCGCTTGAGCAGGCCCGGCAGGGTGAGATCAGTATTTTGATCTTGCTAGGTATTCTCGTGCTGGCGGCAGTGGTGATCTATCTGGTGGTGTTCATTGAGCGCGGCCAGCGCCGCATTACAGTGAACTATGCAAAGCGGCAGCAGGGGCGACAAATGATGCAGGCCCAAGCCTCGCACCTGCCCCTCAAGGTCAATATGGCGGGCGTGATCCCGGCCATTTTTGCCAGCTCGATCCTGCTTTTCCCAGCGTCGGTTGCGCAGTGGTTTGGTAGCGGCGACAGCTCAGACTGGTTGCAGGATCTGGCGGTGGCGATTGGCCCCGGCCAGCCGCTGAATATTCTCTTGTTTACCGGTTTCATTGTGTTTTTCTGCTTCTTCTATACGGCGTTGATGTTCAACCCGCAGGAAGTGGCCGACAACCTGAAGCGTTCTGGCGCTTTCGTACCGGGGATCAGACCCGGGCAGCAGACGGCAAATTATATCGACGGCGTGTTGACCCGTCTGACGGTGTTTGGCTCGGCCTACATCGCACTGGTCTGCTTGCTGCCGCAGTTTTTGGTGGTCATGTTCAACGTGCCCTTCTATTTGGGTGGCACCTCCATGCTGATTGTGGTGGTGGTCGTGATGGACTTCATGGCTCAGGTGCAGAGCCATCTGATGTCACACCAATACGAAGGTGTAATGAAAAAAGCCAACCTGGGGGGCCTCAGCCCCGCAGGTCGGGTGAGATAGGAATCAGGAGTTTCCGATGAAAGTGCGAGCTTCGGTCAAGAAAATGTGTCGTAACTGCAAAGTGGTGCGACGTAACGGCGTGGTCAGGGTGATCTGTTCCTCCGATCCTCGCCACAAACAGCGACAGGGCTGATTCTTGAAGCCCAGCGCTCAAATCATTAATATGCGCGCCCTTTTTGCTGGTGCGCAGCAGTCGTGTGCCCGTGGGTGCACTACTCAACAGGTGTGGAGATAAAAGATGGCGCGTATCGCCGGAGTTAACATCCCCGATCATAAGCACGCGGTGATTTCGCTCACACATATTTTCGGCATTGGTAGAACCCAGGCCAAAAAGTTGTGCGAGGTGAGCAATATCCCCGAGAGCACCAAGATTGGCGAACTGTCAGAGGGTGAGTTGGATCAGCTTCGCTCACTGGTATCCGAGATGAATGTCGAGGGTGATCTGCGACGGGAAGTGTCCATGAACATCAAGCGGTTGATGGACCTCGGTTGCAATCGTGGCTTTCGTCATCGTAAGGGATTGCCCCTGCGCGGTCAGCGTACCAAGACCAACGCACGCACACGCAAGGGCCCCAGAAAGCCCATTCGTAGGTAATTAGAACGTCGCCCGCGACGCGGGCGGATAACTTTGGTGGAGCTACATCACTTTTTGTAGCGTCGATATTAAAGCGAGTAGAGAGATGGCAAAAAACGCCAAGACAACGAAACGCAAGATCACCAAACAGGTGGTCGATGGTGTCGCGCATGTTCATGCGTCTTTTAACAACACCATTATCACGATTACCGACCGTCAGGGTAATACCTTGAGCTGGGCGACTGCAGGTGGCTCGGGCTTCCGTGGTTCTAGAAAATCCACGCCGTTTGCCGCGCAGGTAGCTGCCGAACGAGCAGGCGAGGCCGCCAAGGAATACGGGCTGCGCAATCTGGACGTTGAGGTGAAGGGACCTGGCCCAGGTAGAGAGTCAGCGGTGCGTGCACTGAATGGCTGCGGTTACAAGATTACGAACATTACCGATGTGACACCGATTCCCCATAACGGCTGTCGCCCACCCAAGAAGCGTCGCGTCTAACGCGCGCCAGAGAGGACTTAGCAAATGGCTCGATATATTGGACCGAAGTGCAAGCTCTCCCGCCGGGAGGGTACGGATTTGCAGCTCAAGAGTGGTGTGACTGCCTTTGACAGGAAGTGCAAATCAGAAACGCCCCCAGGACAGCACGGTGCGCGTCGCGGACGACTGTCTGATTATGGCGTGCAGTTGCGCGAAAAGCAGAAAGTGCGTCGTATCTATGGTGTGCTGGAGAAGCAGTTCCGCAATTACTACAAGGAAGCCGCGCGACTGAAAGGTGCTACGGGCGAGAATCTGCTGCAGCTGCTGGAAAGTCGGCTGGATAATGTGGTCTATCGCATGGGCTTTGGCTCAACGCGATCCGAAGCCCGTCAGTTGGTGGCGCATAAAGGCATATTGGTGAACGGTACGGTGGTGAATATCGCCTCTTACCAAGTGCAACCAGGCGATATTGTGTCGGTTCGCGAAAAAGCCAAGAAACAACTTCGGGTGCAGTCTGCCCTGGCAATAGCCGAGCAGCGTGGGGAGCCCATTTGGGTAGAGGTGGATGCTGGCAAGTTAGAGGGGACCTTCAAGTCTCGTCCCGAGCGTCAGGATCTGCCCGGCGAAATTAACGAAAACCTGATTGTGGAGCTGTATTCGAAGTAAACCACTTCGAACCTATTCCTCCTAAGCAATCCCTGAAATTATCGAAGGTGTTTTATGCAAAATTCGGTCACTGAGTTTCTGACACCCCGCGTCATCAAAGTTGATGAGGCTTCTAATACCCGTGCGACGGTTACCCTTGAGCCGCTTGAGCGAGGCTTTGGCCATACGCTTGGTAATGCGCTGCGTCGCATCCTGCTGTCCTCCATGCCAGGTTGCGCCATCACCGAAGTCGAGATCGACGGTGTTGAGCACGAGTACTCTGCCATTGAAGGTGTACAGGAAGACGTCATCGAGATCCTGCTCAACCTGAAAGGCGTGGCTTTGTCACTGAATGGCAAGGACTCCGCACAGCTGACGCTGTCTGCGCAGGGCCCCTGCACGGTGACCGCGGCTGACATCCAGGTTGATCACGACGTCGAGATCTCCAACCCCGATCACGTTATCTGCACGGTGACGGCCAAGTCGTCGCTGTCGATTCGGTTGCTAGTGCAGCGAGGTCGCGGCTATTCGCCTGCTGATGCTCGCGAGAACCCAGAGGAAGAGACACGGTCTATTGGCCGCTTGCCATTGGACGCGTCTTTCTCACCGATCCGGCGTGTGAGTTATGTGGTCGATTCCGCGCGGGTCGAGCAACGCACTGACTTGGATAAACTAATTATTGATCTCGAGACGAACGGCACGTTGGATCCTGAAGAGGCGATTCGCCGTGCGGCCACTATCCTGCAGCAACAGCTGGCGGTGTTTGTGGACCTCGAAGGCGAGGCTCAGGCAGCTGCGACAGAGGCCGCTGAAGAAGTCGATCCGATTTTGCTGCGCCCGGTTGATGACCTTGAGCTGACGGTTCGCTCGGCGAACTGCCTAAAAGCAGAGAATATCTATTACATCGGCGATCTGGTTCAGCGCACCGAGGTTGAGCTGCTCAAAACCCCGAACCTGGGAAAGAAGTCTTTGACCGAGATCAAAGATGTATTGGCGTCGCGGGGGCTGTCGCTGGGCATGCGTCTAGAGGCGTGGCCTCCCGCCAGCCTGAAGAACGACGAGCGCCTGTTGAGCGTCTGAGAATAGAAAACGCCCGTGCATAGCTCGGGCATGATTTGTAAGGAATAGCGTCATGCGTCATCGCCATAGCGGACGACAACTGAATAGAAACAGCTCGCACAGGAAGGCCATGTTCCGCAACATGACGGTCTCTTTGGTTGAGCACGAGCTGATCAAAACGACCCTGCCGAAGGCAAAGGAACTGCGAAGCTATGCAGAACCTTTGATCACACTGGCGAAAAGCGACAGCGTGGCCAATCGGCGTCTTGCGTTCGATCGAACGCGCTCCAAGGCGGCAGTGGGCAAGCTCTTCGAGGAGCTGGGTCCCCGATACCAGGAGCGGCCGGGTGGGTATATCCGCATTTTGAAGTGCGGCTACCGGACTGGAGACAAGGCGCCCATGGCTTTTGTCGAGCTGGTGGATCGACCGGTGCCCGAGGTGGA
>JBELDB010000038.1:0-13103 GCA_042094525.1 Congregibacter sp.
CCACGCGGCGGGAGGGTCGGACTTCAACCGGCACCTGATAGGTCGCACCACCCACACGGCGGGACTTCACCTCTACCATAGGGGCAATATTTTCGAGTGCCTCGTCAAAGACCTCAATGGGATCGCGCTTGGTGCGCTCCTCAACGAGGTCGAGAGCACCGTAGACAATGGACTCAGCGACGGACTTCTTGCCGCTGATCATTACGTGATTCATGAATTTGGCGAGGGTGGAGTTCCCGAATTTGGGATCAGGGAGTACTTCACGCTTGGCAACAACGCGTCTTCTTGGCATGTTGGCTTTCCTATTGCTTCAGGGTTCCCGGACACTGCACTTGGCGGACCGGCCTTACTGTCAACGATGTGACATCTAGGTGGGTGCCCGGAGGCACCCGCTATTACTTGGGTCGCTTGGCTCCGTACTTGGATCGGCCTTGTTTACGATCTGATACACCAGAGGTATCGAGGCTGCCGCGGACGGTGTGATAGCGCACACCAGGCAAATCCTTCACTCGACCGCCTCGAATAAGCACCACACTGTGCTCCTGCAAGTTATGGCCCTCACCACCGATGTAAGAAGACACCTCAAACCCGTTGGTGAGCCGCACCCGGCATACCTTTCTCAAAGCCGAGTTCGGCTTCTTCGGGGTGGTGGTGTACACGCGCGTGCAGACGCCGCGACGTTGCGGGCAGGCCTGCAAAGCGGGAACACCGCTCTTGGTGACTTTGCGCTTGCGCGGCTTGCGCACAAGCTGGTTAATGGTTGCCATTCAGCATTTGCTCCAATTTGTGTTTTCGGGGCCGAGGCCCCGAAAAAGAGCGCGCATTCTATAGACCGACCAAAAACCGGTCAAGCGCGCCGCAATGTGACTATTCCTCTGCTGCGTCTTCGACCGCGTCTGTTGCTTCAGCACGCTCCATCTCTTCAGCAAAGCTCTCTGTGAACTCTTCGTCAGACATGCTCAGTGCCAGCTCATCGCCCTCAGACTGCTTGCGACGACGCTCCTCGTGGTATGCGAGACCGGTGCCCGCCGGGATCAACCGACCGACAATCACGTTCTCCTTGAGGCCACGCAGGTAATCCCGCTTGCCAGTCACCGCCGCTTCGGTCAGAACACGGGTCGTCTCCTGGAACGAGGCCGCCGAGATGAAGCTCTCGGTTGCCAGCGATGCCTTGGTAATACCCAGCAATTCGCGACTAGCTGTCGGTGAAACAAGCCCTTCCGCCTCAAGACGATCACACTCTTCAAGCAACGCGGTGTACTCCGCTTGCTCACCCTTGATAAACGAAGAGTCGCCGGTGGTTTTGATTTCCACCTTGCGCAGCATCTGACGAACGATGACCTCAATGTGCTTGTCATTGATCTTCACACCCTGCAGGCGGTACACCTCCTGAATCTCATTGACAATGTATTCGGCCAATGCCGGAATGCCTTTGAGTCGGAGAATGTCATGGGGGCTATGCGGTCCTTCGGACACAATTTCGCCCTTTTCAACTGTCTCTCCCTCAAACACTGACAGCTGACGCCACTTTGGAATCAATTCCTCGTAGTGATCAGAGCCTTCTGGCAGCTCTGAGGTATCGGTTGGCGTGATCACCAGACGACGCTTACCCTTAGTCTCTTTGCCGAAGCTGACCGTTCCTGAGATTTCCGCAAGGATCGCAGGCTCTTTGGGCTTACGCGCTTCGAACAGATCTGCCACACGCGGCAGACCGCCCGTAATATCCCGCGTCTTTGAGCCTTCCTGAGGGATACGAGCAATGACATCGCCCACCTCTACCTTGGCGCCATCTTCAAGATTGACCATCGCGCCATAGGGCAAGAAGTAATGCGCCGGTACGTTAGTCCCCGCCAGCATCAGCTCCTTACCTTTTCCATCCACCAACGTCACGGCCGGACGAATGTCCTTACCTGCGGTGGGTCGCTCGGCAACGTCCATGACGGAGATACTGGACAGCCCAGTGAACTCATCAGTCTGGCGCTTGATACTCACGCCTTCGTCCATACCGCTGAACTTCACCGTACCCGCAACCTCAGTGATGATGGGGTGTGTGTGGGGATCCCAGGTGGCCACGATATCGCCAGCAGCGACTGCCGATTCATCCTGAACGCGGATGGTCGCACCATAGGGCACCTTGTAACGCTCTCGCTCACGGCCAACGCTATCAAGTAGCGACAATTCGCCCGACCGCGATACCGCAACCAGCGAACCATCTGGCTTATCAACCACCTTGATATTGTGCAGGCGAATCACGCCGTCATTGTTGACCTGAATGTTGTCCTGAGCTGCCTGACCCGACGCCGCACCACCGATGTGGAAGGTACGCATTGTCAGCTGCGTGCCTGGCTCACCAATGGACTGAGCGGCCACAACACCAATGGCTTCACCCATGTTCACCTGATGTCCACGACCGAGGTCACGGCCATAGCAGGTGGAGCAGATGCCATACCGCGTCTTGCAGGTAATGGGCGACCGGACAATGATTTCCTCGATTCCCATCTCGTCGACTTTCGCCGTCAAGACTTCGTCCATCATCGTGCCGGCCTCAAGCAGTAGCTCGCCGGTACTCGGGTCAACCACGTCTTTGGCCACAATTCGACCAAGAACCCGTTCTGAGAGCGATTCGATAATGTCACCACCGTCGATCACCGACGTCATCACGAGTCCCTCGTCGGTCCCGCAATCTACTTCGGTCACGACAACGTCTTGCGCCACGTCAACCAGACGACGCGTCAGGTAACCCGAATTGGCCGTCTTCAGCGCCGTATCGGCCAGGCCCTTACGCGCGCCGTGGGTGGATATGAAGTACTGCAGTACGTTCAGCCCTTCCCGGAAGTTTGCCGTAATGGGCGTCTCGATGATCGAGCCATCCGGCTTGGCCATGAGACCGCGCATGCCTGCCAACTGTCGAATCTGCGCGGGTGAACCCCGAGCACCGGAATCGGCATACATGTAAACCGAGTTAAAGGAGTCCTGCTCCTCGTCCTCGCCGTCGCGATTGGTTACCGTCTCTTTCGAGAGACCGGCCATCATTGACTTGGAAACCTGATCGTTGGTGCGAGACCAGATGTCGATCACCTTGTTGTACTTTTCACCCTGCGTCACCAAGCCGGCACCGTACTGTTGCTCGATCTCGGCCACCTCAGCTTCGGCGCGTGCAACCAGCTCGGCTTTGGCGTCAGGAATGGCAAAGTCATTCACACCAATCGACGCACCAGAGCGAGTGGAGTACTCATACCCCGTGTACATCAGTTGGTCGGCGAAAATAACCGTCGCCTTGAGACCCACCGCGCGGTAGCACTGGTTAATGACCCGCGAGATGGACTTTTTGACCATGGGCTGATTGATAAGATCAAAGGAGAGACCCGCAGGCACGATATCCCACAGTAACGCACGCCCGACTGTCGTCTCGACGATGCGCGTCTGTTCCGTCGTTTCCTCGCCCAGATTCATCAACGTCTCGTGGATACGCACCTTAACTCGAGCGTGCAGCTCAACACGGCCACTACCATAGGCGCGCTGCACCTCTTCGGTGTCAGCGAAGGACATTCCCTCACCCTTGGCGTTGATGCGATCACGGGTCATGTAATAGAGGCCCAATACCACGTCCTGCGAAGGCACGATAATGGGATCTCCCGACGCCGGTGACAGGATGTTATTGGTGGACATCATGAGCGCACGGGCTTCGAGCTGCGCTTCTAATGTCAGCGGTACGTGCACCGCCATTTGGTCGCCGTCGAAGTCCGCGTTATAGGCCGCACACACAAGCGGGTGCAGCTGAATCGCTTTACCCTCAATGAGCACTGGCTCGAAAGCCTGAATGCCAAGACGGTGCAAGGTGGGCGCCCGGTTCAGCAGCACTGGGTGCTCGCGGATGACCTCTGCGAGGATATCCCACACCTCTGGCGGCTCGCGCTCAACCATTTTCTTGGCGGCCTTAATGGTGCTCGCCAAACCGCGCAACTCGAGCTTGCCAAAAATGAAAGGCTTGAACAGCTCCAATGCCATCTTCTTGGGTAACCCGCACTGGTGCAGCCTGAGTGTCGGGCCGGTCACGATAACGGAACGACCGGAGTAGTCGACGCGCTTGCCCAGTAAGTTCTGGCGGAAACGACCCTGCTTACCCTTGATCATGTCAGCCAGCGACTTCAATGGGCGCTTGTTAGAGCCTGTAATGGCCCGGCCGCGACGGCCGTTATCCAAGAGCGCATCGACAGACTCCTGCAGCATGCGCTTCTCGTTGCGCACGATGATGTCTGGCGCATTCAGGTCAAGCAGACGCTTCAGGCGATTGTTACGGTTAATGACACGGCGATACAGATCGTTAAGATCCGACGTCGCAAACCGGCCACCATCCAGTGGGACTAGCGGGCGCAGATCCGGCGGCAATACCGGCAGTGCATTGAGTATCATCCACTCAGGCTTGTTACCCGACTTGTCGAACGCCTCCATCAGCTTCAGCCGCTTGGATAGCTTCTTGATCTTGGTTTCCGAGTTGGTCTGAGGGATTTCCTCTCGGAGCTGCTCGATCTCGCCCTTGAGGTTAATCTCCATCATGAGATCCTGAATCGCTTCAGCACCCATCTTGGCGGTGAATTCGTCGCCGTACTCTTCCATCGCCTCGTAGTACTGCTCGTCATTGAGCAGTTGACCATGCTCCAGTGCAGTGAGGCCTGGGTCGGTCACCACGTAGGCTTCGAAGTAGAGAATGCGCTCGATATCGCGCAACGTCATATCCAGCAGCAAGCCGATTCGTGAAGGCAATGACTTCAGGAACCAGATGTGAGCGACAGGGCTTGCGAGTTCGATGTGGCCCATACGCTCTCGACGTACCTTGGCCAGTGCCACCTCAACGCCACACTTCTCGCAGATCACTCCACGGTGCTTGAGGCGCTTGTACTTGCCGCACAGACATTCGTAATCCTTCACCGGACCAAAAATCTTGGCGCAGAAAAGACCATCTCGCTCCGGCTTGAAGGTTCGGTAGTTGATGGTCTCGGGCTTTTTGACTTCGCCAAAAGACCACGACCGAATCATTTCCGGAGAGGCCAGACCGATACGGATCGCGTCGAAGTCTTCGTTTTTCTCCCTGCTCAGCAGGTTCAGCAAATCTTTCACGTCTTATCTCCCCTCAGAAGCCGGATGACTCAGACTCGAGATCGATATCGATACCGAGTGAGCGGATTTCTTTGATCAACACGTTGAAGGACTCGGGCATACCCGGCTCCATCTGATGATCCCCATCGACGATGTTCTTGTACATCTTGGTTCGGCCCGCCACGTCGTCGGACTTGACCGTCAGCATCTCCTGCAGCGTGTAGGCGGCACCGTAGGCTTCCAGCGCCCAGACCTCCATCTCACCAAAGCGCTGACCACCGAACTGTGCTTTACCACCGAGCGGCTGCTGAGTGACCAGGCTGTAAGAGCCAGTAGATCGCGCATGCATCTTGTCATCGACCAGGTGGTTGAGCTTGAGCATGTACATATAGCCCACGGTCACCGGACGGTCGAACTGGTCTCCGCTTCTACCATCGTAGAGTGTCAGCTGCCCGCTATCTGGCAACTCCGCCATACGCAACAGCTCCTTGATGGATTCCTCGCGAGCACCATCAAATACAGGAGTTGCCATGGGCACGCCCGCACGCAGGTTCTCAGCGAGCGCAATCAGTTCAGCATCGCTCAGCGACGCAATATCCGCGCTGCGGCGAGCGTCACTGGTGTGGCTGTAGACCTGCTTCAGGAAGCTGCGCAACTGCGTCACCTTCACCTGTTGCTCCAGCATGTCGTCGATCTTACGACCGAGTCCACGCGCCGCCATCCCGAGGTGCGTCTCGAGAATCTGGCCCACGTTCATGCGCGAAGGCACGCCAAGCGGGTTCAATACGATGTCGATCGGATCGCCGTGCTCATCGTACGGCATGTCCTCGACCGGCATGATCACCGAGATCACACCCTTGTTACCGTGGCGGCCCGCCATCTTGTCGCCGGGCTGAATACGGCGCTTCACTGCAAGGTAAACCTTGACGATCTTGAGCACGCCAGGCGCCAGGTCGTCACCGCTCTGAAGCTTCTCGCGCTTGATCTCGTAACGCTCTTCGAGCTGGGTGTTCTGCTCGTCGAGCAGACGCTTAGCAGAAGACAGCTGGCTGTTGAGATCAGAATCAGAGAGCTTCAGCTTGAACCACTGCTCGCGATCGAGATCTGCCAGCACGGTCTTGGTCAGCTTGGTGCCTTTGCTGAGGCCGCCACCCGATACCGTGGTCTTGCCTTCAAGCAAGCTGGCGAGGCGTGCAAAGGTCGCCTCCTCATAGATGCGGTATTCCTCTTTCAGGTCCTTGCGATAATCCGCCAACTGCGCGGCTTCGATCTGCTTGGCGCGCGGATCTTTCTCAAGACCATCGCGGGTAAAGACCTGCACATCAATGACAGTGCCCTTGTAGCTGGAGGGAACACGCAGCGAGGTGTCCTTCACGTCGGACGCCTTCTCACCAAAAATCGCGCGGAGCAGCTTCTCTTCTGGTGTCAGCTGGGTCTCACCCTTGGGCGTGACCTTACCCACCAAAATATCGCCAGCGTCCACTTCGGCACCGATGTAAACAATGCCCGACTCATCGAGTTTGCCCAGCGCGCCTTCACCCACATTGGGGATGTCTGCGGTGATTTCCTCAGAGCCAAGCTTGGTATCTCGGGAGATGCAGGTCAGCTCCTGAATGTGGATCGTCGTAAACCGATCCTCTTTAACAACGCGCTCCGAGACGAGGATAGAATCCTCAAAGTTGTAACCGTTCCAGGGCATAAACGCGATGCGCATATTCTGACCCAGCGCCAGCTCACCCAGATCGACCGAGGGTCCATCGGCCAGAATGTCGCCACGGGCCACGACGTCGCCCGGCTCCACAATTGGTCGCTGATTGATGCAAGTGTTCTGATTGGACCGCTTGTACTTGGTCAGGTTGTAGATATCGACTGGTGAATCATCGATGCCCACCTCTTTCGCGTTCACCCGCACAACAATGCGGCTGGCATCGACTGAGTCGATCACACCGCCACGGGCCGCGACCTCACACACTCCGGAGTCTGAGGCGACATAGCGCTCCATCCCCGTACCCACCAAAGGCTTCTCAGTTTTCAGTGTCGGCACTGCCTGACGCTGCATGTTGGAGCCCATCAGCGCGCGGTTTGCGTCGTCGTGCTCAAGGAATGGAATCAGCGCGGCCGCGATAGATACCACCTGCTTGGGTGACACATCCATAAACTGCACATCAGCAGCCGGCTTGACCGTGAACTCATTCATGTGACGCACATTAATCAGATCGTCGACAAAGCGATTCTTGTTGTCGAGGGTTGCTGACGCCTGCGCGATTACATACTCGGCCTCGTTGATGGCCGAGAGGTACTCGATATCATCTGTGACGACACCTTTAACCACTTTCCGATAGGGCGACTCCAAGAAGCCATACTCATTAGTCCGCGCGTACGTCGCCAGCGAGTTGATCAGGCCGATGTTCGGGCCTTCTGGCGTCTCGATAGGACAGACCCGACCGTAGTGAGTCGGATGCACGTCTCGCACTTCGAAGCCCGCGCGCTCACGGGTCAGACCACCTGGGCCCAACGCCGACACACGCCGCTTGTGTGTCACTTCTGAAAGCGGGTTGTTCTGGTCCATGAACTGCGATAGCTGACTGGAGCCGAAGAACTCTTTGACCGCGGCCGATACCGGCTTGGCGTTAATCAGATCCTGGGGCATCAGGCCTTCGCTTTCCGCCATGGACAGGCGCTCTTTCACCGCGCGCTCAACACGCACCAAGCCGACGCGAAACTGGTTTTCCGCCATCTCGCCCACTGAGCGGACGCGACGGTTGCCGAGGTGATCGATGTCATCCACCACGCCCTTGCCGTTACGAATGCCGACCAACGCGCTCATCACGTCGACGATGTCTTCCTTGTCGAGTGTTGCTGAGCCGGTCTTTTCTTCACGACCCAGACGACGGTTGAACTTCATGCGACCTACTGCGGAGAGGTCATAGCGCTCTGGAGAGAAGAACAGATTCTGGAACAGGTTCTCCGCCGACTCCTTGGTCGGTGGCTCACCTGGGCGCATCATGCGGTAGATCTCAACCAGCGCCTCAAGCACGCTGCGCGTGCTGTCCGCAGCCAGCGTGTCAGAGATAAATGGACCGCAGTCGTATTCATTGGTGTAGATCGTCTCGATCGTCGAGATACCCTTCTCGCGTAACTCAACAAGCAATGCCACCGTGATCTCTGTGTTGCACTCTGCGAGCACCTCACCCGTTCCGGTGTCGACAATATTTTTTGCCAGACGACGTTCCTCGAGGTACTCCTCGGGGACAGAGAGCGCCTCGATACCAGCATCATCCAGCTGGCGAATATGGCGCGCGGTGATGCGACGGCCGCGCTCAACAATCAGTTTCTTACCAGCCATGATGTCGAAGGCCGCCATGTCACCCTGCAGGCGCTTGGGCACCAGGGTCATGGTGGCTTCGCCCTCTTCTCCGAGCTGAAAGGTCGTGGTCTCGTAGAAAATGTCGAGAATTTCCTCAGAGTCATAACCCAGAGCGCGCAACAGCACAGTCGCGGGCAATTTGCGTCGACGGTCTATCCGCACGTAGACGAGGTCTTTGGGATCGAACTCAAAATCGAGCCACGAGCCACGGTAAGGAATCACTCGAGCGCTATAAAGCAGCTTGCCGGAAGAGTGGGTCTTGCCGCGATCGTGGTCGAAGAATACGCCCGGCGACCTATGCAACTGAGAGACGATGACGCGCTCGGTACCATTGATGACGAATGTACCGTTTTGGGTCATCAGGGGGATTTCCCCCATGTAAACATCCTGCTCCTTAATGTCTTTAATCGACTTTGAGGAGGCTTCCTTATCGTAAATAATCAGTCGGACTTTGACGCGCAGCGCGCAGGCGTAGGTGGTGCCGCGCAGCACACACTCGTCCACGTCAAACACAGGTTCACCCAGCGCGTAATCAACATATTCCAGCGCCGCATTGCCACTGTAGCTAACAATCGGGAACACCGATTTAAACGCTGCGTGCAGACCGTGCTCACCGCGATCCTCGAGCGAGACGCCGTCTTGAGTGAACTTGCTGTATGAATCCAGCTGTATCGCGAGCAGATACGGAATATCCATTACCTTGGGCAAGGAACCGAAATCTTTGCGGATACGCTTCTTTTCCGTGTATGAGTATGTCATCAGTACTCCCCTAAGGTCTGTGTCGTCCGACCACAACACAAACGCTCAAAATTCGAATCCGGTTTCACAACCGGGAAAAGGCCGGAGCGCCAATGCGCCCCAGCCCCGTTACGGTGCGTAAACTTCAATAGCGCTCAATTACTTGAGCTCTACCGCGCCGCCTGCTTCCTCGATCTGCTTCTTGATGTCTTCTGCTTCGTCTTTGGACGCGCCTTCCTTCACAGGGGCGGGTGCGCCGTCAACGACAGCCTTCGCTTCCTTCAGGCCCAGACCGGTCACCGCGCGAACAACCTTGATCACGTTGACCTTCTTCTCGCCGCCCGAAGTGAGGATGACATCAAACTCAGTCTGCTCTTCAGCTGCCGCGCCGCCAGCATCGCCGCCAGCTGCAGGTGCAGCCACTGCAACTGCAGCCGCTGCAGAAACACCAAACTTCTCTTCCATTGCCTCAACCAGCTCGACAATGTCCATTACGCTCATCTCGGCAATCGCGTCGAGAATTTCGTCTTTTGAAAGTGCCATGTCTTAATCTCCGTTAAATAGATACAGGGTGAGGTCGGGCCTGTCAGGCCGCCTCTTGTTTCTGATCTCGAACTGCCGCCATCACGCGAACCAACTTGCCCGGAACTTCGTTCGCTGTGCGAACCAGCTTCACGACAGGCGCCTGCATGACGCTCATCAGTGACGCCAGCGCCTGATCCCGTGTGGGTAGCTTGGCCAGCACATCGATTTGATCGGCTCCGAGTAGCTGCCCGCTGACCGACAGTGCCTTCACTTCAAACTCATTGTTGTCTGAAGCGAAATCCTTGAACAATCGTGCCGCTGCGCCTGGATCCTCCATCGAGAATCCAAACAGAGAGGGACCTGCGAGAGTGTCAGTGACACACTCATATTCAGTCCCTTCCAGTGCCCGTTTGGCCAGCGTGTTTCGCACCACCCGGAGGGTGATTTGATTTTCGCGGGCCGAGGCACGCAGAGCAGTCATGTCATTCGATGCGACCCCGCGCGCGTCGGCGATCACAAGCGAAAGGGCACTGGCAGCTGTCTCGTTGACTTCAGCGACGATCGCTTTCTTTTCTTCGAGTCCAATAGCCACTTGGCTTACTCCTTTTGTGGTTGTTTAGGCCGCTGCATACGCCGCGACCCCCCTCGGTGATGAACTGCCTCACCATCTGCGTAGGCAACCGGAAAACATCCGTCATTAAGGCACTCCAAGAGCACCACCTACGGTCTTTGATAGCCTTTGGCGTTCCGCGAGGTTGCCCACACTTCCCTGCAAAGACTTCCAAAGTGGGTAGAGCCAACGTTGCGCCCCACCCGGCCCCCGCCAAAAAAAACAAACGGGGACCATCGACCCCGAGCTACTGCCCGTGGCCTCAATTCACTCCTTAAAATTCGATCGCGTTGTGGTCGATCGTGACACCGGGACCCATGGTCGTAGACAGGGTCACCTTGCGAACGTATATACCTTTAGCAGAGGCTGGCTTGGCCTTCTTGAGGTCGGCGAGCACGGCGATAAGGTTGCCCTTAATGGCATCCGGATCGAAACTGACCTTGCCGATACCGCCGTGGACGATGCCATTTTTGTCGCTGCGAAAACGCATCTGTCCGGCTTTGGCATTTTGCACCGCTGCTTCAATGTCTGGGGTAACCGTGCCGGTCTTGGGGTTTGGCATCAAACCACGCGGACCCAGCACCTGCCCCAACGTGCCGACAACGCGCATGGCATCGGGGGAGGCAATCACAACGTCAAAGTCCATCATGCCGCCCTTGATCTGCTCGGCGAGATCTTCCATGCCCACAAATTCAGCACCCAGCGCCTTCGCCTTGTCGGCGCTCTCACCCTGAGCAAAGACCGCAACGCGGACGTCTGCACCCGTACCGTGAGGCAGGGTGGTTGCGCCCCGGACGCCTTGATCAGATTTGCGCGCATCAACGCCCAAATTGACCGCGACTTCCACGGTTTCATTGAACTTAGCAGTACCAAATTCTTTAATCAGCGCCACCGCCTCATCAAGAGGATAGCTCTGGTTGGCGTCGACCTTTTCGCGGAAAGCGCGCACTCGCTTGGATAACTTAGCCATTAGTTCACGCCCTCCGTCTCAATGCCCGCCGATCGCGCGCTGCCTGCAATAGTGCGCACTGCGGCATCCATATCGCCCGCGGTGAGGTCCGGCCACTTCTGGTTGGCCACTTCCTCGAGTTGCGCCCGAGTCACCTTGCCCACCTTTTCGGTGTTCGGGCGGCCCGAACCACTCTTGATGCCAGCGATCTTCTTCAAAAGAATCGAAGCTGGAGGCGTCTTCTTGATGTAGGTAAAGGACTTGTCACTGTAGACCGTGATCACCACTGGAATAGGCAAGCCGGGCTCAATGCCTTGGGTATCGGCATTGAAAGCTTTGCAGAATTCCATGATGTTGACCCCTTTTTGGCCCAACGCGGGGCCCACCGGAGGCGAAGGATTCGCCTGACCGGCTGGGATCTGTAGCTTGATATAGCCGTCGATCTTCTTAGCCATGTTGTTTTCTCCTGGGTTCAAACGCCGTTGTGGCCACTACCTGTGGCAGCAAAACACGCGGGCTCCCCATCATCGCCACCTGAGTGGCGTTTACGTTGGGTCAGATCCTGTTGATCCGACCCACCCGATCAGGCTTTTTCGACCTGACCAAACTCCAGTTCTACGGGCGTGGAACGCCCGAAGATCAGTACCGCCACATTAAGACGGCTTTTCTCGTAGTTCACGTCCTCAACCACCCCGTTGAAGTCGTTGAACGGACCATCGATCACTCGCACCATCTCACCAGGCTCAAACACGGTCTTGGGCTTCGGTTGGTCCACACCCGCCTCAACGCGCTGCAGGATGATATTTGCCTCAGCATCCGTGATCGGTGAAGGCTTGTCCGCCTTACCGCCAATGAAACCCAATACCCGCGGCGTTTCTTTAACGAGGTGCCAGGTATCGTCGTCTAGGTCCATCTGTACCAGCACGTAGCCGGGAAAAAACTTGCGCTCACTCTTGCGCTTTTGGCCGCCCTTCATCTCGATCACTTCCTCGGTGGGAACAATGATCTCTCCGAATCGATCCTGCATATCGAGGCGCTCGATCCTCTCTTGAATAGCGGCGGCCACCTTCTTCTCATATTGAGAATAGGCATGTACCACGTACCACTTCAAAGCCATGTTCCTATCCTCAACCCAGAATCAGCGACGCGAGCCAGCCCAGCACGCTGTCCAGACCCCACAAAATAAGGCCTGTGATGATGACAAACACAAATACGATCAATGTCGTTTGTGTCGTCTCCTGCCGCGTTGGCCATACAACCTTGCGGATTTCTGTTCGTGATCCCTTCACCAACGTGAGGAAGTCGCCGCCCTTTTGCGTCAGCGAGGCGACCCAGCCCGCAACCAGTGCCAGCGCTAATAGCGCCAGAACCCGGTATAGCACTGGCTGGTCACCGTAGTAACTGTTTCCCACGACGCCACCAGCGACTACCGCTAGCACGACTATCCATTTCAGCGAATCAAGCCTGCTTGGTGCGGCTTCACTCATGTTCTGTCTCCATGCCGATCGGGTATCTGCCCATTCTCGACCTTGTTTACCGCCTCACCCTACTCGGGTGAGGTGGCAGGCCAGGAGGGAATCGAACCCCCAACCTGCGGATTTGGAATCCGCTGCTCTGCCAATTGAGCTACTGGCCTTCCACTACTGTCATGCGCCGCTCTGGAACGAAAAACACTTACCAACCAGAGACAACGAAGCCGAACAGCCAAAAAAGGCGGTTCGGCTTATCTGTCAGGCGGCCATCAAGCCGCCATTTTTTAATCAGTCGAGGATCTTGGCGACGACGCCTGCACCTACCGTTCGGCCACCCTCACGGAT
>JBELDB010000039.1:0-13028 GCA_042094525.1 Congregibacter sp.
TTTCGATGCCGTTGGCGGAAGATAAGGTAATCCCCTCAGACGAAGAGCTGTTTGGTGATGTGATGACCCAACTGGGTTGACCGCTCAGGCGCTTGCTCTGCCCCGGCAAGCTTAAGCTAGCTTCGCGCCGCACTGACATTCCGATCCGGGTGTTGGGTGCCTGAAGATTGTCCATGCTAGCTTTGAGCGGGCTAGGCTTTTAACGAGGGGGTAGGTAATCGTGCTGTATATCAACATTGTCCCGATCTTAGATGGGAGTGAAGCGCCCCCACAGAGCCAGAGGATAATGGCGGTTGACCGCCTGCGGGCTACGCTAACCCTCCTCGGCCTGCTAACTACCCTGTTGGTCGCACCCCGCGCTTTAGCAGCGCCTTATCAAGGATGGTCACAGCCTGGCGCGGAGGAGGGAGGCGGGCATTTCAGTCACGCGACGCAAATTACGCCAGACAATGTCACTGATCTCGAAGTCGCGTGGACGCACCGCTCGGGTGACTTCAGAGAGGGCGAGAACTTCATCGGAGGACTAAGCGGCGAGGCACCGCTGCAATCATCCTGGCAGGCCACGCCCGTCCTTATCGAAGACCATTTGTATCTCTGCACGCCCTTTAACCGGATTCTGGCCATTGATGCGGAAACTGGGGCAGAGCGCTGGTCTTACACTCCCGACATCGACCTGGAGAGCTTCCCGATGCCGCGCTGCCGGGGCGTGACCCAATGGACTGACGAGCGCGTTGCACCGAGCGAGCCTTGCCACCGTGTGGTGATTGCACCGCTGATGGATGCGCGGGTGGTTGGCCTGGACGCAGTTACCGGTCAGACCTGCTCGTTTGGTGAGGTGGCGGAACTCGATCTCAGTAAAGGGCTTGGCCCTTATGAGGCCGGGTTTTACATGCTGAATACCCCGCCTGCGATTACCGGCAACACTCTCATCACCGGAGGGTCAGTGGCAGACAACATCACCACCGCTGTCCCCAGCGGTGTGGTGCGCGCCTACGAGCTAACCACCGGCGCACTGTTGTGGGCCTGGGAGCCTGTTGTGGCCGTTGAGCCCTCGGCCTCTGCCGCAGCTGAGAGCGATAGCGGTGATGGCGAACGCGAAGATAGTGTTCCGTCCTCAGACAGCGCAACAGATCAGCGTTATCAGCAGGGCACAACCAATTCCTGGTCCTACCTGTCGGTCGATCCTGAACTGGGTCTGGTCTATGTCCCCACCGGCAATACGTCACCGGACTACTACGGGGGCCACCGCGGCAACCTGGATTACTACTCGAGCTCGGTAGTGGCCTTGTCAATCGCCACGGGAGAAGTGATGTGGCACTTCCAAACCGTGCATCACGATATTTGGGATTTTGACGTGCCGTCCCAGCCGACTCTGTTTGAGACCACGATTGAAGGCCGCAAGGTCAAGGGCTTGGCCCAAACCACCAAACAAGGCTATGTCTTTCTGCTGGATCGGGTGACGGGCGAGCCGCTCTTCCCGGTCGAGGAAGTGCCGATGCCGCAGGGGACCGTGCCGGGTGACTACACATCTCCCACCCAGCCAGTACCCACCAAGCCTCGCTCGTTATTCGATTTACCGGGCGAGAGAGATCCTGTCTGGGGCTTGGTCCCCTGGGACAAATGGGCCTGCGAGGACACGCTCGCCAATTTGCGCTACGAGGGTCCCTTTACCCCCGCTGCACTGGAGGGTGCGCTCCACATGCCCAGCGCCTTTGGCGGACAAAACTGGGGGGGGCCGTCGATTGATCCGGGCCGCCAGAAATTAGTGGTCAATACGCTCCACATGGGGACGGTGTTGCAACTGATTCCCCGGGATCAGTGTGACGGCGAAGGCCCGGAGCCGGTGGCGGACGGTCCGTTCTTGCTCGAACCCTCCGAGGGCACACCCTACTGCAATCGGCGTTGGCTCGGTTTTGTCTCACCGCTCGGCGTGCCCTGTACACCTCCACCCTGGGGGACCCTCGCGGGCATTGATCTGCAAACCGGCAATGTGGATTGGCAGGTGCCGCTGGGCACCACGCGGGACATGGCGCCCTGGCCGTTTTGGTACATCCAAGGATCCCCTAATCTCGGTGGCCCGGTGAGCACGGCCAGTGGCCTCACCTTCATTGGCGCGACCACCGATCATTTCCTGCGTGCCTTCGATACGGACACCGGGGAAGAACTCTGGAAAGGCCGACTGCCGACTTCGGGGCATGGGCTACCCATTACCTACCAGCTCAGCGAGAACGGTAAACAGTACGTGGTGATCGCCGCAGGCGGGCACGCCGCCATGGGCACGCCCCCGGGCGATTACTTGATTGCCTTCACCCTACCCGATGAGTCTTGAGGCGAATGCCATGGATACACCCGTTAACACGGCATCCGCCGAGACGGGCGGTTTTGAGCCGGTGTTTACCGAGCGGAGCTGCATAGTAGCGCTGAGTGAAGGCCCTCTCAGAAAAATGGTCAGCTGATAGCTCGGTCAACATCCTCTTTAGTGATACGCCCTTCCGGCCCCGATCCCTCTATTTGCTCAGGGTCAATGCCCGCTCTCTCCAATTTGCGACGTAAAGCGGGCGCAATGCGCGCACCAGAAGCGCGAGTATTCTTGGCAATATGGACCTCGGGGGACGCAGAGATTGTCTCTTCCTCGGAAACAGTATCCTCGTCACTGATCTGTGCGGCGATAAACGCCTCAATGGCATCTTCTGTCATGGCTTCAGATGCAATCACGCCGATTAAATAGCCAACCGGCAACTCCTCACCTACCTCGGCCAGGATTCGCACCAACGTGCCGGAGCTTCTCGCCTCAAAACTGTTCACAATTTTGTCGGTTTCAATGTCGACGATTGCCTCGCCGGCCTTCACAGGGTCTCCCTCAGCTTTATGCCAGGAGACGATCGTGCCTTGAGTCATCTCAATGCCCCACTTGGGAATCGTCACCGCATCTAAGCTCTTACTCATTGCGAGTACCCCTTGCAAGGTCCGCCTTCGGCGGCAATGAAAATACCATCAAGGCATTACCCGGCATGCGCGCACCGAACTGGTAACCAGAATTGATGAGGACATGCGCCTTGTACAGCACGGGGCCGTCAGACTCGATAGAGCCCCCCAATGCGGTATCGCCCGACACTGACTCAAAGTCGCCGAAGGTATCGAACGACCAGAGGATCTCTCCGGACTGGCTGTCGTAGACATTGAGGTTGCCGTCCAGGCTACCGGCAAATACCAGTTGGTCAGTGCTGGTAATTGCGGCGGACATGCCCTGATCACAGATTGGAATCGGCGACTTACCATCGCAGTCAGCGACGCTGGGCGTGTACCAGCGAACCTCACCAGAGGTCGGATCCAACGCGTGGATACCGGGAGAAACCGGCCCGGTGAAACGCCCCGTGATCGTGGTATCGGCGATCGGCACAAACAGCGAATCACCATTTACTGACATGCCCCAGTGAACGCCCCCGAGGAAGCCGCCGCGCCCGACCTTGTTGTGCCAAACGATGGCGCCACCATTGTCAGGGTCCAGCGCGTACACATCGCCGCTCTTCTGTCCCACCATGAGGTAATCGCGCTCGCCGCCAGACCACAGTACTGTCGAGGCGCCTATATCCAGATCGGGGCCGTCTTCTTCCGGACAGTTTGCGGCTTCACCGATGAAGCACGCCATATTCCAAGCGTCCCCGCCGAGTAGTTGCT
Organism: Congregibacter sp.; assembly: GCA_042094525.1. Taxonomy (GTDB): domain Bacteria; phylum Pseudomonadota; class Gammaproteobacteria; order Pseudomonadales; family Halieaceae; genus Luminiphilus. The sequence continues at coordinate 3,679 of JBELDB010000039.1, forward strand.
TAGCCCAACGACGCTCACCGGTAGCCAAAGAGAAGGCCAGCACAGCATCACTGGTATCCGCTGCCGGTGAGGTATAACCCTCTCCAGTCCCTACGTAGAGCACGCCTCGCTCGGCATCAATGGCCGGGCTGTTCCAGACGGGTGCACCGGCCGGCCCTTTTCTCGCAGCACCGAAGGGATTTTTCTCACCCGTTGCCACCGCAGGCTCGTCAATCACGTGGGCACGCCAATTCAGCTCGCCAGACGCGGCGTCCACCGACACCACCCCGCCGCGGAAGGTGCAGCAGGCGTAGCCGGGATCCGCTGCGGTGGCCCACTCTGACGAGGAGAGAGGCACATAGAGGCTCCCGTCGTGGAGTTTGGGGGATCCTGTAATCGTTGCGTCGGGATGATCGCCAATCGAGGAGCGCCATATCAGAGAGCCGTCGCTCGCGTCGATCGCGTGTACCGTGGCACTGAAGTCACCCATGTAGAGCACCGGGTCATCACGACCCGGTACCTGACCTAGAGACAGACTGCTACGGACCTCGGCGCCGGCCGAGTAGGTCCAGTGCGCGCATCCTGATTCGAGATCTAGCGCGTAAATATCGCCTGACTGCGAACCAACAAAGATCACGCCGTCATGCACTAGGGGTTGTGAGCGTGCACGCAGGGCGCCCGGATAGGCAAACACCCATTTGAGTGCGAGCTGATCCACGTTGTTACGGTCTAGCCCTGCGCCATCGCTATGCCGGCGGTTTTCAGCATTACCACCCCAGCCCTGCATGGCTGTTGCGTCGCTACTAGCGAGTTCGCTCATCGGGTCAGCGCAGGCCAAAATCGGTTTCGGCGGCGCCATGGCTTCTCCGGCCAGAAAACCCGCCAGCACCTCGCGCTCCGTCACCGACAACGCCGAGGCCTGCGCGCGCATGACGCCATTATTCATGGCATTCAAGATGGTGTCGGCACCGATCGTAGAGAAGGTGATCATGTGTGGGGCACGCGGGACCTGCCCGTCGTGACAGGCAGCACAATGCTCCTGATATAGGGCCATCCCATCGGCAGGTGCTTCAGTTACGGTACCCGCGGGCACTGCAGCGCTCGCGGTCGGCATCGACGTTGCCGCCACCATCACCAAGCCTATGCGGCACATCAGATCTTTAACTGTGGTCATCTCTTGATCGCTTATTCCATTCTTATCAGTAAGACAGCGTTTCCTCTACCGCCGCCATGACCCGCTCCACACTGGGCACATAGTTGGCCTCGAGGCAAGGCGTCGCCGGCACCGGCGTGTGGGGTGAAGTCACCCGCTTAACGGGCGCATCAAGCGTATCGAAACCGCGCTCCACCGCCAGCCCCGCTATCTCCGAGGCCATGCTGCAATAAGGGTTCGATTCATCCACGACCACCAGACGCCCTGTCTTGGCGAGGCTCTCGAGCACCGAGCCTTCATCCAGTGGCGACAATGTGCGCAGATCAATCACCTCAGCGCTGATACCTCTTTGCGCCAGCTGGGCAGCAGCTTGTTCGGCAATCACTGCAGTGCGAGACATGCCCACGATCGTGATGTCCGAGCCTTCAACAGCGGTGCACGCCTGACCGAAAGGTAGCAGGTACTCTCCCTCGGGCACCTCACACTCATCCATATAGAGCGCCTTGTGCTCGCAGAAGATCACGGGATCATCATCGCGGATCGCCGTGGTGAGCAGCCCCTTGGCATCGGCTGCATTAGCCGGGGTCACCACTTTGATGCCTGGTATCGCGGCCAACAGCGGGTAAAGGATCTGCGAGTGCTGCGGGCCCGTGCCGGTGCCGGCGCCGATCATGGTGCGTATCACCACCGGCGTGCGCGCCTGCCCACCAAACATATAGCGGAACTTGGCAATCTGATTCATGATCTGGTCAAGACATACGCCCAGAAAATCGACAAACATGAGCTCTGCAACCGGGCGCAGCCCCGTCAACGCCGCACCACCTGCAGCTCCCACAATCGCAGACTCGGTAATCGGTGTATCGATCACCCTGTGCAGGCCAAACTTGGCGGGCAGCCCATCGGTAATGCCGTACACACCGCCCTGATCACTGGCCACGTCTTCCCCGAGCACAATGACTCGCTCGTCGCGTTCCATCTCCTGATGGAGGGTCTGGTTAATCGCTTCACGAATCGACATTTTCATTACTGAAGCCTCCCCTCGTACTGGATGTAGACATCGGTATACAGCTTATCCGGTGTTGGGTCGGCGGCGGCATAGGTGACCTCAAAGCCACGATCAATTTCTTCAAGGATGGCGGCATCGATTTCGGCGATCTTTTCCTCAGTCAAAGCTGCCGCACGAGGATCCGCCAAGAACCGAGGAAGTGGATCGCTGACCCCTCGCTCGTCTTCGAGCTCCGCCTGATCACGGTACGTCTGCGCATCCCCCTCAAAGTGACCGTAAAATCGATTGCAGACCGCCTCGATCGCCGTCGGGCCACCGCCCTCGCGGCCCCGCGTAATGGCTCGCTGGCAGGCCTCATACATCGCGAAAAAATCACTGCCATCGACCACCTCTGCTGGCATGCCAAACGCGCCGGCGCGCTCGGCAATGCGGCCGTCGGGCTTGGGGCTTTTGGTGAATTCGGCGTAGCGGTTGTTCTCGTACATGAAAATCATGGGTAGCTGCAGGACAACCGCCAGGTTCAAAGATTCGGCGACAGTGCCCTGGTCAGATGCACCGTCGCCAATGAATGCCATCGAAACAGCGCCAGTACCAAGCGTCTTAGCGGTCAGGGCAGCCCCCGCTGCGATCGGCGGGCCGCCGCCCACAATGGCATTCGCGCCCAGCATGCCCTTGGACATATCAGCAATGTGCATCGAACCGCCCTTGCCATTACACAGGCCGTCCTCTTTACAGGCCAGTTCCAGCAACATCGCCTCGATTTCACAGCCCTTGGCGATGCAGTGGCCGTGACCTCTGTGGGTGCTGGCGATGTAATCCTCGTTGGTCATATCGAGGCAGGCGGCGACCGCGATCGCCTCCTGATTCCGATAGATATGAATAAATCCGGGCAACTTGCCCTGCTGGTATTCAGAGCGCATGCGCTCCTCAAACTCGCGGATGGTTTTCATCAGCCGATAGGCCTCGGCCAGTTTTTCGATGTTCATCTCGGCTTCCATAACTCTGTTTCCCGACGACAAAAAAAGGGGCCAGAGGCCCCTTAAATCTTATGACCGCAACTCAGAAATCAAACTTAGCACCAAACTCGAGCCCGAAATAGCGGGGTGGGCCAAAGACTGACGTGATCCCCAGCGTTACAGCCGACAGAGAACCGATTCGGGAGTCCTCGTTAGCCAGATTGGTGCCCAATGCACGGATAGTGCCCCAATCCCCCCCGTGAGTGCCCGCAAACCGTGACGCCGCGCGGTGGTGTCGTCAAGGTCCGACATATCACCCAGCAAAAAATTTGAGGCGCCCGCTTATCAACCGCTAAGCTTGGATCATGGACGCATTGACCACCTTCTCGAGGGCTGTGAATGAAGCCACCTCTCTACTAGGAGAGTCGGGCTTTGCGGAGGCATTGGGCAACGGCATGCGCGAACTGATCGAGGCGGATGACGTGTCCCTGATCCGCTACCCCGACGTAGGCCCTCCCGTGATCGAGTACACCCTGCCCCCCAAACGACGGGGCAAGACAACGCTAGATCGCTACGTCAAAGGACCATTTCTCTTGGACCCGTTCTACCGGGCCGCGCAAGTTGAAGCACGCTTCGGGGTTTTCCGCCTGAGCACACTGGCGCCTAGGGGCTTTAAAGAAAGCGAGTACTTTCGGACTTGGTACCACGAATGTGGCTTCCGGGATGAATGCGGGCTGCTGATCAAATTGGATCGCGGCTCACTCAACCTTGCACTGGGCATGACCGACAAGAGTAGTCGTTTCGCCAAACGCCAGGTGGACCGGCTCAAGGCGGTCTTCCCGGCGGTGGAGGCTCTGGTGCGCCGCCACTGGCGCCAACTGACACCGGCCGCTGAACCATCAAACCTGCGCGCGCGGCTACAAGAGTCCTTGAGCGCGTTTGGCTCGTCGGTACTGACCCGTCGCGAGCAGCAAGTGATTGAGCTGGTTCTCCTCGGCAACAGCACCCGATTGGTGGCCGATAAGCTGGGTATCTCTGCAGAAACCGTCAAACTGCATCGGAAGCACGCCTACGCCAAACTGGATATCTCGTCTCAGGCTGAGCTGTTTTATCTCTTTGTGGATGCCTTGGCGAACCACACGGGAGACACCGCAGAAGATCCCCTGACCAGCTACCACCAGCAGAGTGCGCGGGGTTAACCAGCATGACCAACACCCAGCACGACCTGCCCCAGCTATTGCAAGAAGGCTTTGATGCGCTGAACCGTGGCCAACTGGATGTCGCGGCCAAGGCCTGCCAAAGCGCGCTCGCCCAACGCCCCGACCTCGCCCCCGCGCATTTTCTGGTTGGCCTTGTCGCCGTGGAGGGCGACGAGCGTCGTGTGGCCCACGAAGCGTTCAAATCCGTGGTCAAGATCGACCGCGATCATGCGGCGGCATGGGCCCAGCTGGCGCGCCTCAACGCCAGCGAGGGTCGCATCGCCCTCGCTGAATCCGCCTTGAAAGAGGTGCGGCGCATTCAACCCTCTGACCCGGCAGTCCTGGATCTTACTGGTACCGTGCTCAACCAATTGGGCGAATACGAAACCGCCAAGGCCTTTTTTGCCCGCGTCAATCAACAGGCACCGGGCAAGACCGGCTACATGATGAATCTGGCCAACGCGCTGGTATTCAACGGGGATATCGATGAGGCGGCCGATCTGTTCAGGGAGGTCATTCGCCTCGACCCAGGAAGCGCGCAGAGTCACTGGGGGCTAGCCAATGCCGTGAAGGCTCACGACGACCAGCACATCCTGCAGATGCAGAAGCTGACGCAACAGTACCCCAACAACCCTCGAGCGCGAGGGTTCCTTTACTACGCCATCGGCAAAGAGTGCGAGGACCTGCAGGACTGGGAGGGAGCGTTTGAGGCCTTTTCAGCCGGCGCCGCCGCGCGGCGCCAAACCGTCGAGTTCGACGAGGCGGCAGAAGCAGCCATGTTCGAGCTCATTCGCGAGCGCTTTAATGCCTCATGGCTGGCCGAACAGCCCCTCGGTAATCCTGATGAATCACCCATTTTTGTACTGGGTCAGCCACGCACCGGCACCACACTGATGGAGCGCGTGATCACCAGCCATTCGCAGGTGCACTCAGCCGGTGAATTGCAGCAGTTTGGCCTCGCGACGCGCCGGGTCTCGAAACATATCGACCAGCGCCGTTTTTCGGCTGAGCTGTTTGATGCAGCCGCCAAGGCTGACGTACACGCCATTGGCGACATGTACCTTCAGACGAGCGCGCGTATGCGGGGCAAAACCCCGCGGTTCGTCGACAAGCTACCGGTGAACTATCTGCACCTGCCGCTGATTCTCGCCGCACTGCCCAATGCGCGGATTGTGCACCTTGTTAGAGGCCCTATGGACGCCTGCTTTGCTAGCTTCAAACAGTTGTTCGCAGATGCCTATTTGCATTCGTACGAGCAGCAGGAAATGGCGCGGCACCACATTCGTTACCGCCAACTGATGGACCACTATCGCAGGGAGTTCCCAGACCGCTTCATCGATATCCGCTACGAAGACGCGGCCCGAGATCTCGAGCCTCATGCCAGAGCCTTAATTGACGGACTGGGGCTCGCCTGGGAGGACGCCTGCCTGAATTTTCATGAAAGCGACTCGGGCGTGGCGACGGCCAGCGCCGTTCAGGTCAGAGAGCCCGCACACACCCGATCGATTGGCCGCTGGCAACGATATGAATCGCAGCTCGCTCCGATGTGCGAGACGCTGACTCAGGCGGGTATCCCACTCGACTGAGGTCGAAACGCCCTGTTTAGCTACCCCCTCGGGGTAGGGTGTACACGGCATCCAGATCGCGCGAAAATTATACCGACGGGGTTCGCACCGCGATGTAATGCGCAGACAGTAATCGCTGTAAGCGAAGCTCCCCTAGCGCCAAACGGAACAACGGAGACCCATCGTGAAATCTTCCCATTTCAATAGCCGTTTTCACCGACATTTACTGCCGCTCGCCGTATCTGCCGCAGTCGGCAGCACGGGGGTTGTCAGTGCACAAACCCTCGAGGAGGTCGTGGTCACCGCCACCAAACGCGAAGAGAGCGTGATGGATGTGCCGCTCGCAATTACCGCGCTGTCCGGTAACTTCATCGCCGACACCAACCTCGACGACGTCAAGGATCTGATTTCCTATACACCTGGCGTCAGTGGCAACTCTCAGGACTCGTACATCGATGCGGTCAGCGTGCGTGGCGTCCGAACCCAGGACTTTGGCGTGGGTGGCGATCCTTCCACCGCCTTCTTCAAAAACGATCTCTATGAAGGCCGCAATGGCGCCGTGGTCACTAGCCTATACGACATTGAACGCGCTGAAATACTGCGCGGTCCCCAGGGCTTCCTGTTTGGACGAAACTCGATTGGTGGCGCGTTCAGCGTGCACACTACCAAGGCACAGATTGGCAGCAGTGACGGGCACATTGATGTCGACCTAGGAGAGCGGGATCGCGCCTCCTTTGAGGGTGCCATCAACATCCCCATGGGCGATACGTTCGCGATGCGACTCGCGGGTTACTACTCCCAAGAAGACGGCTTCGCCAAAAACGTCTACTCAGGCAGGGATGAGATTGAGCATGAGAAGTGGGCGCTGCGCTGGTCGACGGCCTTTGAAACTGACCGCCTCAGCGTACAAACCGTGGTCGAATACGAAGAGCGCCGCCAGAGTGGCTCGATGTACCGCGCCATCGACACCGGCGATATTTGGGACGCCTTCGACGCCTACATTGTCGACGACACCAGTCTGGCCGGCAGTAACGAGGAGCTGGATTCCGACATCAGTGAGGGCGAGCGCGACGACGCCGACATCCTAACGCTGGGCTTGTTTATTGATTACGACCTAGGCTTCGCGACCCTTTCGTCCAATACCGGCTTCAAGGACCACGACTACTACTACAAGGAAGACTACGACGGCACGCCGCTGAGCATTAACAACTTCCAGTTCCAGCAGAGCGGAGAATACTTTCAGCAGGAGCTCCGGCTGACGTCTAACAGTGATGGCCCGCTCAGCTGGTATACGGGTGTGTCCTACTACGACGAGGAGCTCGACGCCGAGTTCACCAACATTGGTTCAGAAGACCTGATGTGCCAGTACTACCTGAACTACTACGCCGAGTACTACGGGTATGAGTTCTATTCAGGCTGTAGCGACTACTACTACGATTTTTACCCGACCGCCGACGGTATGCTGACCGAGTCAGGCAAGATCAAGGGTAAATACACCGGTTGGGCTGCGTACGCCAATATGGGCTTCGACATCACCGAGCGGCTGAATGTCGAGTTGGGCGTGCGCTATACCGAAGATGAAAAGGACTTCAGCACCTGGGTCCTTGAGCCCGACAGCTATCTGGGGCCTTATTTCATCTATGGCTTTGCGACAGACGGTTACATCACCGATACCAAAAAGTGGGATGACACCACGTTCCGCGGCCTGGTGACCTATGCGCCGACCGAAAACAGCATGATCTTTGCCAGCTACACCCAAGGCTTCAAATCCGGTGGTTTCGGTAGCTTTTGGGTAGAGGACAGCTCTGGCGCCGTACCGGCCTACGAGACCATTTCTCAGGGTGACGGCTATCTGCCCGGCACTTTCGAACCTGAAACTGCAGATTCCTATGAGATCGGCTTCAAAGCCAACTACCTCGATGGTCGCGGTAGCTTTGACGTGGTCTTCTTCATGTATGAATACGAAGACATGCAAGTGATCAACTACGTGAACGTCGACTACGACGATGACGGCGTGGCAGACGCGTTCTCCGGTCGGGTACTCAATGTTGGCCAGACCGATGGCGAGGGCGTGGAGCTATCGACAACGGTGGCGCTGGGCGACCACTGGACCCTGTATCTCGCAGGCGGCTATCTCGACACGGAGGCAACCGGGTTGCAAGATATTTGCGGCGCCGAAGATGCCAATAGCTGCGAGGGTAGCTCCCTGTTCTGGGCGCCCGAAATCACGGCAGCAGGCAAACTGGATGCGCGCTACCCCATGGGCAACGGCACCATTACCGGCAGCTTTGAATTCTTTTACGAGGACGAACGCGGCGGTAGCTGGGAAGCCAACCCCGAGGGCTATATCGATGCCTACACCATCGCCAACCTGCGGGTCGGCTACGAGTCAGAGAACAACTGGTATGTGCAGGCCTATGCCGAGAACGTCTTCGATGAGTTCACCTGGGACGGCTACAACGCCAACGGCGGTATTTTGCCCTCGCACTTCTTCGGCCCCATGCGCCCGATGACGATCGGGGTGCGCGCCGGGATGAGTTGGGACTGAGTTCACCACTGATGCTAAAACGCCGGCAATAGCCGGCGTTTTTTTTGGCGCTCCTATGACAATCCCTTGTTACTTTCAGTGGTGAGCTAATGACACCCTTTTAAGTGCGGGGTCAGTCACAATAATGGACCATCAATATCACTTACGGACGGCTGTTCTGCGCCAACTTTGAGGTCGGGCCGATCAGCTGTGCTCTCAGCTCAGGTCTGGGGGTGTCGGGATCCAGCCAAATCCCGCCAAACAGTGCCCCAAAGTCCCGATCATCAATACTGCCGATCGGACTGCCGTTAAACCAGAATGCGCTGTCTCCAGAAGCATTCAGACCGAAAACGAGCTTGTCACCCGCGGTGATATCTGGCCAAAGATCGCCCAATAACGCCAACCATTCGCGCTGCTTAGGGTGGTTTCTGCCCTGCTCTCGCCACGCCTTCTCGGTCTCTTGAATGAGCTTCTGGGCAGGGATGTCGCGCAGATAACGCAAAGATAACTGATAGGGGGCATCTCCCTGCCAACGACCGCTGGGCGTAAACAGCGCCGAGTCATAGACCTCCCAAATAAACACCTTTAACCGCGCCTCGCCGACCAGCGGCCAAACGTCGGTAGCCAAGGCTAACTCGTCAGATGTCGTCCCGGCGGACTGATCGATGGAAGGCGCCGATTGCCCGGACGCAGCGCCAGTCAGATCGGATGACCGTGAAGGGTCTCCAGCCGCCAGGTCCGCGCCCAACGCGATCCCAGTCACTAGCAGGGACGCCGCCAAGAGCACTGAGGTTTTCATGCGGCAGGCGCCATACGGTGGCTAATGCGATAAAGCAGAGGCAATAAACAGATCCAGATGGCGACGAGTATCGCGACAGAGAGCATCTCACCCAGGGGCAGCGAGACCGCACCCAATCCGGCGCCCACCATGTAATTAAAGGGCACGGCGATGCCGCCCAATACCG
>JBELDB010000040.1:0-12899 GCA_042094525.1 Congregibacter sp.
ACTTCCTTGTGGCGAGGATCCCCCTCAATGTCGTGAAAGGTCGTCATGACCGCCGATTCGCTGCCTTCCAGCACCTGGTAGAAACTGCCTTCTCGATACAGCAGTAAGCCCGTCACATTCCGATCTGTATTGGCACTCCTTGCTTCGGTTAATAGCGCGATCAAGGCCTCATCAGAAAATTTTACGGCCGCAGTGCTGACGTAACCGAGGTGAAAGAGGGCGTCAGGATCCTGCGCCTGTTGGGGGCTACTAAGCTGTGACATGGGGTGCGTGCCTCTAATGAGATGCAAGATATATATGCTGAGCCCCCGAGAGCACCTTGCTTGCTCTCGGCTCAATAGTCAAATAAAATTGACATAATTGTGTTAAAAAACATGGACACTGAGTTAGACGGTGGCGACTTAGCCTGAAAACCGTCAAAAGTGCCTGCATTGGGGGAATCATGAGTGAAGCAGCAGTCTCGGACGCGGCGGTAAATCTGACAACGCAACAAGCGCTAGACGCTAGGCCGCTCGCGCCTCGCTTCTACTGCACTGATTATGCGGCGATGGAGCATATCGACATTGAGCCAGTTCGCGCAGAGTGGGACTTGATGATGCGAGACTTCGAGCTCGATACGAATCGAGGTCACTTCAAGCAGAACTATGAGTACGACTCCAGCGTTCTGGATTCGGACCCTGAGCTCAAGGAGGAGTTTCTTGATTTGCTCGTTTCCTCTATCACAGCTGAGTACTCCGGCTGCGTGCTCTACCAAGAGATTGAGAAAAACGTCAGTAACCCTGACGTCTCTACATTGATGCGTTACATGGCGAGAGATGAATCCCGACACGCCGGTTTTATCAATAAAGCACTGAACAAGCTTGGCGTCGCTGTTGATCTCGGTGTGTTAAAGCGTGAGAAGGAGTACACCTTCTTCAAGCCGAAATATATTTATTACGCCACGTATCTTTCAGAAAAAATTGGCTACGCGCGCTACATCACGATCTATCGACATCTTGAGCGCCACCCTGAGAAACGATTTCATCCGATCTTTAAGTGGTTTCTGGAGTGGTGTAACGATGAGTTTGCCCACGGAGAGGCTTTTGCATTGATCATGCGGTCCGACCCGAAGTTGCTCAGCGGTTTCAACAAGCTGTGGATCCGATTCTTTCTGGTGGCGGTCTACTCGACCATGTATGTCAGAGACCATTCTCGGCCCAAGCTTTATGAAGCTTTTGGTATGGATGTCACCGAGTTCGACTACACGGTATTTGATATCACGACTGAGATTTCCCGGCAGGTGTTCCCGCTGACGCTGAACACTGACGACCCTCGATTCCGGGCGGGTCTCGAGCGGATGCGAGCCCTGCAAGTCGCCCGCGACGCACTCGAAGGTCAGCGCGGCCCGGTGGCGACGCTAAAGAAGCTGGGCTACCTGGTGGGCTCCGGACTCACCTTCGTGCGGTTGTTCCTGTTGCCCACTCAAGCCAACACCATCCCCGATCAGGTGCGGATGCAACCTGCCTGGTAACCAGCAGCGGGGAACACCTAGCAAGCGAAAACGCGTCGGGACCTTCCGACCTAGCGTGCCGCCAACTATTGCGGTAGCGGTAGCGCTGTTCCCTCAATTTTCTTTTCGGTATGGGGCCACGCACGAGGACAGCTGCAGGGCTGTTCTCAACTCTGCCGGTTTGATACGTTGGTGCCTCAGTCAATCCTCGAGGTAAAACCGTGTCTGTTATAGAAGTTCATCAGGAAGCTGGCGTTGCACTCGTAACGTTGAATCGCCCCGACGCGCACAACGCTCTCAATCGAGAATTATCCGAGGCCATCATCGAGACCTTCGCTGACCTCGCGGCTGATGAGGGAGTGCGGGCCATTGTTTTGACGGGCGCAGGCCGGGCGTTTTGTGCAGGCGTGGACCTCAAAGCGTTAACGGATGAACCCGAACTGCTGTCGAGCGGACTCGGGCTGGGACCCGAATCGCCGATTGTGGTGGCGCTAGAGCAGTGTCCGCAGCCGATCATCGGTGCCGTAAATGGCGCCGCTGTCACCGGTGGATTCGAGTTGGCGCTGGCCTGTGATTATTTATTTGCCAGTGAGCACGCCCGATTTGCTGACACTCACGCCCGCGTGGGCATCTTGCCGGGCTGGGGCCTGTCACAGAAATTGTCTCGCATCATTGGCATTAATCGGGCACGCGAGATGAGTTTGACCGGCAATTTTATTGATGCTGAGCGCGCCGAAGCGTGGGGCCTAGTCAATCGCGTCTGTGTTGCCGAAAGCCTGTTGGACGAGGCGCTGGCCAGTGCCGCACAAATCGCAGATGCCGACCCTAAAGCCGTTTTCGCGCTGAAGGCGCTGATGAATGATGGCGTCAAAGAAAACCTAGGTGACGCACTGGTGCTTGAGGGTGAGCGCGGTAACGCCTTTGCCAAAACGGTGGACTACAGCCAGATGAGCGCCCGCTTGGCAGCGCTGCGCCAACGCGCAGCCAAGCAGTGAGCGCAAGGCTGTGGCCTTGCCCAGAACACCCGTTTCATTTTCGAAGGAGCTCATAAGGTCATGATCTGGTTAGCGAGCGGTGTCCTGCTTTGGAGCGCCGCGCATCTCTTTAAACGTGTAGCGCCACGAGCACGAGCGGGACTCGGTAATGCCGGCAGACCGCTGATGGCACTGTTGCTGCTGGCCTCGGTGGTGATGATGACGGTGGGTTACCAGCAGGCCTCTACCACGGTGTGGTGGGGTCGTCAGACCCCATGGGTTGGTGTGAATAACGTGCTGGTTTACCTTGGCTTTTATTTCATTGCCGGCTCACAGGTAGGTGCCCGGGTCGCAGGGGTGATCCGCCATCCTCAGTTGACAGCAGTCAAGCTGTGGGCGGTGGCGCATTTTCTTGTGAATGGCGACTCCGCCTCGCTCATACTGTTTGGCGGACTGCTTTTATGGGCGGTGCTGGAAGTTGTCATCATCAATCAGCAGGACGGTAAACAGCCGCTGACCAAGCCCCAGCCGTCACTGTCTCGGGAGTTCGCAGCGATTGCGATCACATTATTGCTCTACGGAGTGACGGCCTATGTCCATGGATGGCTGGGTTATCCAGTGCACGGCTGACATGTACTTCGTCCCATGAGACGGAGATTCACGCTGACCGACGCGCACATCCGTAAAGCGCTAGACGCGCTCGCAACCGATCATGCCGCGGTGGGGCAGGCCATCGCTAAGGTGGGCTATCCCCCGTCGCGGCGACGCGAACATTCCTTTGAATCTCTGGCCAGAATTGTCATGGGGCAACAACTGTCCACAAAAGCAGCTGCGACCATCGCACAGCGCGTTGATGAGACGGTGAGTGGGGAGCTGTTACCTCACACGTTGCTCGCCACTGACCCAGATAAACTCAGGGCAGCAGGGCTCTCGCGCCAGAAGATAGGTTATCTGCAATCCTTGGCGGAGGCAGTGCTCTCTGATGCCTTACCGATCGAAACCTTACCCCAGCTCACCGACGATGAGGTTGAGGCCGCGATTACTGCGGTACGAGGGTTCGGGCGCTGGTCTGCACACATGTACATGATGTTTTCCCTCGGGCGGCCCGACATTTGGCCCAGCGGAGATCTCGCGGTGCGAGTCGGTTTTGGCAGAATTATGGGTTGGCAGGACCGGCCCGAGGAGAAAAAGGTGATCGACGAAGGCAGCGCCTTTTCGCCTTATCGCAGTGCACTGGCTCTGTTGTGCTGGCAATTTTACAGCGAGGCCCCGCTGTGAGTTTTAGTGAATGGGATCAGCGTTGCATGGCCTTGGCCTTGGAAGAAGCCGGACGCGCGGCTGATCGCGGTGAGGTGCCGGTGGGTGCGGTGCTGGCGCGTGGCGAGGTGGTGCTCGCCCATGGCGGCAACGCTCAGATAGAGCTTCACGACGCTACGGCCCACGCGGAAATCCGGGTACTAAGAGAGGCAGGCGTTAGGGACAGTAATTATCGGCTGCCGGGCACGACCCTATACGTGACGCTAGAGCCCTGCACGATGTGCTGCGGCGCATTGGTTCACGCCCGAGTAGAACGGCTGATTTTTGCAACACGTGAGCCTCGTGCCGGGGCCGTGCTGAGCACGAGTGCGGTACTGGACAATCCTGCGCTCAATCATCGGGTGAAGTGGGCAGAGGGCCTGTGTGAAGCTGAGAGTGCGGATCTGTTAAGGCAGTTCTTTCAGGAGCGCCGTGGCGGTCAAGCAGAGGGCACCGGAGGCGCCTGACGCGACGGCGAAGAGGCCCTAGCGAAGAGGCCCTCGCGAAGAGGCCCTAGCGAAGAGGCCCTAGCGAGAGAGCCGCTATAAAACCGGGAGCTCGGCGCGCCGCAGGTGACCTGGCAGCAGCGCATCAACCTGGATTGGTGGCGAGATGCGGCGGTCTGGAAGGTTCTGGAAGGACAATAGTCCCTCGTAGTGACGGATGTTGTCGACATAGGTCACCGCTTGTTCTCCTTCCGCAAAGCCGAATTTGGTGATGGGAAAATATTGGGAGTTTTGCAACCTGGGCAATTGTGCTCGCACATCGGGCCACAAGTGAGGGTCGCCTCCGGTCTGTTGGGTCATGATGCGAGCATCCTCTAAATGCCCCATGCCGATGTTATAAGCCGCCAGCGCCATGGAGGTGCGGTCAGGCTCGTCGATATCTGACGGGAGCCGTCTCAACAAGTCTTTGAAAAACCGCGCGCCACCGCGCAAACTCTGACGGGGATCGGTGCGATCCTCTACCCCCAGTTCGCTTGCGGTCGCGCGCGTGAGCATCATCATCCCTCGCACCCCAGTGTGCGAACGGGCTTTGGGATTCCAGTGCGATTCCTGATAAGCCATGGCAGCCAGCAACTGCCAATTCATCTGGTACTCCTCTGCCACAGTCTCAAGAAGTGGCTGCCACTCGGGTAGATCATCACGCATTTTGCGCTGGAAGGTGAGTGAGCCAACTCGGGACGCGTGCTCCCAGCGACCAAAGTGCTCCCGCTCCAGCTGGGCTATCCGTCCGTTCGCGCGCGCGCGGGTAATAAATTGATTAACCCATTCCAGCGGGGCCTCACTGCTGCCGTCTTGTGGCAGATACCAGACAATCGGAGTGTTCTCGCCGATTTCCATTGCCGCGACCACGCGAGGAAAAAGCTGCTGCTGGATGCTGAACTCAATCGAATCGACGATGGCTAGATCGGCTTTCTCGTCTGTGACCAGCTGCATCAATTCGAGCGAGTCAGCGGCGTGAATCTCTCGCCAAGTCAGTTTGGGAAGATCTTGTTGCAGAGCAGAGAGTGTCTCCAAATGGACACTGCCAGCGACCACTACGATGTCGCGTCCCACCAGAGCATCAAGCGACCGCGGCCTCAGTGTGCCCGACTTGTAGACGACGAGGGGTTGCTGATGCAGGTAGGGGTCAGAGGCGGCAAACCGTGCGTCGCGGCCGGTGCTCTGGCTGAGACCGGCTGCTGCCAGATGTGCTTCGCCGTTCGCCAGCATGTCGAACAATTCGGGCAAGCTAAAGGCCACCTTGATCCGCACCGACATGTCGTACTCGCGGGCGAACGCTTTGATTAGTTCATATTCGAAACCTGACGCGCGGTCGCCCTGAAAGTAGTAGGTGGTCGGGGTATTGCGGGTCACAACCACTACTTCTTCTCCCTCGGCCATCGGCTGGAGGGTAGACGAGTCGGTGCATCCGGGTAGCAGGCTCAATGAGCCGGCGCAGGCAAGACAAAACAGCAGTCGCTTCATGCCGTAATTGTAGGTGCTGGACCGAGCTGGGACCAGAACGCCTGACATTACCCTTGAGAAAAATGAGAACGACGAAAACATCTCGGTTCCGGGTCACAGGCATACCTGCAAACCGAGCACCGCTGTATACTTGCGACGCTGTCTCGTTCAGGAACCCCAAATGCTTGTCCTGCCCGGATCTTCCGCGCTGTCCGCCGCCCGTTTCCAACTCTTGGCGGCCGATGTTTCTGCACTGGGTCAGGGTCTCTCGCTGCGTGAGGTGGTACATGCCTATGCGGTCGATATCGCTTCGGGTGAGCCAATCGACAGCGACCGCCTGGCGGCGCTGCTTCATCCGGGCACCGCGGTGGCCGCAGATCCTTCGGCCCAGGAGCGGTCAGGGACGCGCATTGTCGCGCCGCGGTTTGGCACGATTTCCCCCTGGTCCAGCAAAGCGACGGATATCGCCCATAACTGTGGTTTCGCCGCCGTTGAGCGCATTGAGAGGGTCACGTTATTCGGCATCGACGGTCTGAAAGAGGGTGACGATACCCGCGCGCTGGATGCCCTGATCCACGATCGTATGGTCGAGACCGTCGTCGGCTCAGTGGCGGATTTACAACCCATGTTCGAGCGATCTGCGCCTCAATCCTTTGAGGAGGTAGATCTGTTGGGGGGAGGTGCTGAGGCTCTGGCCCAAGCGAACAGCGAATTGGGACTGGCGTTGACGGAAGACGAGATCACCTACCTTGTCGATGCATTCTCAAACTTGGGGCGTAACCCCCGGGATATCGAGCTGATGATGTTCGCGCAAGCAAATTCCGAACACTGCCGCCACAAAATTTTTAATGCCAGCTGGGAGATCGACGGCGCGCAGCAGGATCACTCCTTGTTTGCCATGATTCGCCATACCCATGAAGTCGGTGGCGACAACGTGTTGTCAGCCTACTCCGATAACGCAGCTGTCGTAACAGGACATCGTGCAGGTCGGTTCTATCCAGACGTTGCTGATCAAGTCTGGAGGTTCCACGACGAGTCCATTCATCTGTTGATGAAAGTGGAGACGCATAATCATCCGACGGCGATCTCTCCCTTTGCGGGCGCGGGCACCGGCTCGGGTGGCGAAATTCGTGACGAGGGCGCCGTGGGGCGAGGGTCGCGACCGAAAGTCGGGTTGGTGGGTTTCTCGGTCTCCCATTTGGAGTTGCCGGACAAGCCACGGCCCTGGGAGTTGGGCTATGGCCGCCCGGGCAGGATTGTCTCGCCACTGAGCATCATGACTGAGGGACCGATTGGCGCAGCGGCATTTAACAACGAGTTTGGCAGGCCGAATCTGGCGGGCTATTTCCGCACATTTGAAACCCAGACCACCGAGGGTGTCAGGGGTTATCACAAGCCCATCATGATCGCCGGAGGGTTCGGTAACGTGCGTACTGAGCATGTCGACAAGGGCGACTACTCAGCTGGCGCCAAATTGGTGGTACTCGGTGGCCCCGCGATGCTGATCGGTTTGGGTGGGGGCGCGGCGTCCTCCATGGCGAGTGGAGACAGTGCGGAGGATCTCGACTTTGCGTCGGTGCAGCGGCAAAACCCTGAAATACAGCGCCGCTGTCAGGAGGTCATTGATCGCTGCTGGAGTCTCGGCCCCGATAATCCCATCGCCTTTATTCATGATGTGGGTGCAGGGGGCCTGAGCAACGCCTTGCCCGAGTTGGTTAAGGACGGAGGCCGGGGAGGACGTTTCGAACTCCGCGATGTGCCAAACGATGAGCCCGGCATGACGCCTCTTGAGATCTGGTGCAACGAATCCCAGGAGCGCTATGTGCTGGCAGTAGAGCCCGAGCAGTTGGCGCGGTTTGAGGCGATCTGTGAGCGGGAGCGCTGCCCTTATGCGGTCGTTGGTGAGGCGACCGATGAGCATCATCTTGCCGTGACTGACCGCCAGTTCGACAATCATCCGATTGATCTGCCCATGTCAGTGCTGTTTGGCAAGCCACCCAAAATGCATCGCGAAACCTCTCGCAGGCAGCCGGTCAGCGATGAGTTTGATGCCAGTGCCGTTTCCCTGCCGGAATCGCTGGAGCGTGTCCTGACTTTCCCTGTCGTGGCATCAAAAAGCTTCCTGATCACTATCGGTGATCGCAGTGTTACCGGGATGGTGTCTCGGGATCAGATGGTGGGTCCCTGGCAGGTGCCGGTGGCAGACTGTGCGGTGACTACAGTGTCGCTGGACACTCATCTGGGCGAAGCCATGGCGATGGGCGAGCGCACGCCGCTGGCATTGTTAGACGGGCCCGCCTCGGGTCGGATGGCAGTGGCAGAAGCGATCACCAATATTATGGCGGCCCCCATCGACTCCTTGAGAGATATCAAGTTGTCCGCAAACTGGATGTGTGCGGCGGGCTACGAGGGGGATGACGCGATCCTCTACGATACCGTCGCTGCTGTGGGCCGCGAATTTTGTCCTGCGCTCGGTATCACCATACCCGTGGGCAAGGACTCCATGTCCATGCGTACCGTTTGGCAGGAAGACGGTGAGGATCGTTCTGTGACCGCACCGGTCTCCCTGATTGTCTCGGCATTTGCCCCCTGTGATGACGTGCGCAAGGTGCTGACACCGGTCTTGTCTCCGCGCGATGACACGGTCCTGTTGCTGGTGGATCTGGGTCGTGGGCAGGATCGTTTGGGTGGCTCGGTGTTGGCGCAAGTGTGGCAGCAAATGGGTAGCACTACCCCTGATGTTGCCCCCGAGGATATCCACGCCTTCTTCGAACTAATGAGCAAGGCCAAGGAAAATGACTGGGTGCTCGCTTACCACGACCGTTCCGATGGTGGTTTGCTGGTGACCCTGTTGGAAATGGCATTTGCGGGACGCTGCGGCTTGCAGGTGGATCTCAAAGTCTCGCCCGATCAGGCCAACGCAAGGCTCTTTTCTGAAGAGGTCGGTGCTGTCCTGCAGGTGGCGGCCGAGCATGTCTCCGACGTGCTGGCTTGCGCGGAGGCGGTCGGCCTTGGCGATGCGGTCACCCGCATCGCCACGCCAAGAGTTGATGGGCGCATTGTGGTGAATACCCCTCAGTTTGAGCTGATCGATAGTCGCCGCGAAGCACTGCAGTCGCTGTGGACGGAGACCAGCCACGCCATCGCTCGTGTCCGGGACAACGCCGATTGTGCAGACCAGGAGTTTGCAGCCATACAGGCCAAGGATCCCGGTTTATCCGCCCAACTCAGCTACGACTGCGACGCCGATGTTGCTGCACCGTTTATCGCCACAGGCCATCGCCCGCGCGTCGCGGTGCTGCGTGAGCAGGGAGTCAACGGTCAGATGGAGATGGCGGCGGCCTTCGACCGTGCTGGTTTTACGGCGGTCGACGTGCACATGAGCGATGTCATTGCCGGTCGGCAGGACTTGTCTGATTGTCATGGGCTGGCGGCCTGTGGGGGCTTCTCCTATGGCGATGTGTTGGGTGCTGGAGAGGGCTGGGCAAAAAGCATCTTGTTCAATGAGACGGTCCGCTCCCGGTTTGAACAGTTTTTCGCGCGGACCGATACCTTTGCGTTAGGTGTCTGTAACGGTTGTCAGATGATGTCAGCGCTGCAGGAAATTATCCCAGGCACAGACCACTGGCCACGCTTTGCCCGCAATCGCTCGGAGCAGTACGAGGCGCGCCTGTCGCTGGTCCGAGTGGAGCCATCGCCGTCGGTGCTGATGGCGGGTATGGAGGGATCGCACCTGCCGATTGTGGTGGCGCATGGAGAGGGTCGCGCGCAGTTCGCCTCGCCGACCGAGCAGGCCTCACTGGAAGGCGCGGGATTGGTGGCCATGCGCTTTATCGATCATGAGCTGGAGGTCGCCGGCAGTTACCCCTACAACCCCAATGGTTCGCCAGACGGCATCACGGGTCTCTGTAACGAGGATGGGCGTATCACCATCATGATGCCGCATCCCGAGCGCGTCTTTCGTGCTGCGCAACTGTCCTGGTGCCCGTCCGAATGGGAAATCGACTCTGGCTGGATGCGACTCTTCCGTAATGCGCGTGTCTGGCTTGGGTAACTGTTACATGGTGTTGGCGGCACTGAGTCGTTACACTCCGCGCCTGTTCAATCATGCGGACGCTGCCCAGCCAGCGATCAAGTAAATCCGATGACAAATCGTTATCCCCTGTGGAAAAACCTGCTCATTCTCATAGTGGCACTGTGTGGCTTTTATTACGCTGCGCCGAATCTGTATGCCCCTGACCCGGCGCTGCAGCTTGCCGGAGCCAGCAGTTCGCAGCAGATCGACGAGCGAGTGCTTGCTAGGGCGGAGGCAGCGCTGACCGAAGCGGGGATCGGCTTTTTCGGTGAAGAGCTGCAAAATCAGGGCAAGTCAGCGCTGTTGCGCCTGACTGATCGTGAGCAACAGTTGCGAGCACAGGCCATTTTGGCGCGAGAGTTGGGAGATGGCTTCATCGTCGCATTGAACCTCGCGCCCACCACGCCCGACTGGTTGGTCAGCGGAGGGGCAACCCCGATGAAGCTCGGACTGGATCTGAGCGGCGGCGTTCACTTCAAACTCGAAGTCGATGTGGCGGCGGCGACCGAGCGCAAATTAAACCAGTATGAAACGGGTATTCAAAAGCGGCTGCGAGAGGAACGTATTCGCGGACGAATCAGTCTGGATGGTCAGAAAGTCGTCATGCAATTCCGCACAGAGGCCGATCGTGAAGCGGCTCGCCGAGAGGTGGTGGATCTTTATCCAGAACTGTTCCTCGATCGTGTCGATGAGGGAGAAACCTGGTCTCTTTTCGCAGAGGTTACTGAGCAAACGATTAAAGAGGTAGTCGACTACGCCGTGGCGCAAAACCTGACCACCATCCGCAACCGCGTAAACGAGCTGGGTGTGTCCGAGCCATTGGTGCAGCGCCAGGGCAGCAATCGCATCGTTGTGGAACTGCCCGGCATTCAGGACACCGCCGAGGCCAAGCGCATTCTGGGAAAAGTCGCGAATCTGGAGTTCCGGTTGGTGGCTGAGGCCAATGCCCCAATTTCAGAGCGTCAGCGGTTCGAGTATCGCAGCGCTGATCGCGGCGGAATGACGGAATGGCTGGAGCGCGATCTCATCATTACTGGCGAGAGTGTGTCCAATGCGCAGGCTGGGTTCGACCAGAACGGACAGCCCAACGTGTCGATTAGCCTCGATGGAGAGGGCGGCATGTTGATGTCGCGGGCTACGCGCGCCAATATCAAGCGCCGTATGGGCGTACTGTTCATTGAGAGAAAATATCGCACCCGCTATGAGCAGGATGAATCAGGGGAAGAGGTGGCTGTTCGCATTCCCTATGATGAAAAGAAACTGCTTACCGCGCCGGTGATTCAATCCGCGCTGGGCGCGCAGTTTCAGATCACGGGTCTCGATAGTCCGGCCGAATCTTCCGAGCTGGCGCTGATGTTGCGCGCAGGTGCGCTCGCAGCGCCCATCACGTTCGTGGAAGAGCGCACGGTGGGCCCTTCTTTGGGCGCCGAGAATATTCGCCTTGGCATGAAGTCGGTGCAGGTGGGTCTGGCGCTGGTTGTCGTCTTCATGATTCTTTACTACCGCGTATTCGGCATCGCCGCGGTGATCGCGCTGTCGGGTAATCTGGTGTTGTTGGTCGGCATCATGTCCCTGCTGGGCGCCACGCTCACGCTACCAGGCATTGCTGGCATCGTGCTGACCGTGGGTATGGCAGTGGATGCCAACGTGCTGATATTTGCCAGAATTCGTGAGGAGATCCGTAGCGGCTCGCCGCCGCAAACAGCCATTACACAGGGTTTTGATCGCGCGATCGTGACGATTCTGGATGCCAACATCACGACATTGATTGTGGCCATTATTCTTTATGCGATCGGTACGGGACCGATCAAAGGCTTCGCTGTCACTCTTTCGGTCGGCATCATTACGTCTATGTTTTCATCGATTATGGGCACCCGGGCGTTAGTCAACATTATCTATGGCGGCCGTCGAGTGAAGTCACTGGCGATTGGTGGCCTGGGGAGTAAGCGTTCCAGTGCAGAGGGAGAGCCAGCATGAAGGCCATACCGTTCATGAAATGGCGCTGGATTGCCATAGCGCTCTCAGCAGCAGCATTGCTGGCGGCAGTTGCTTCGCTGACTGTAAGACAGCTCAACTGGGGCCTCGATTTCACCGGCGGCACACTGGTAGAGGTCGCCTATAGTGACAGCGCCGATTTGAGTGCGATTCGCACCGTCTTGGATCAAGAGGGTTACGACGGTGCTGTGGTAGTCAGCTTTGGTACCGACAAAGATGTGCTGGTTCGATTGCCCGATGGGTATTCGGATGAGCAGGGCGCGATGATGGTCGACAAGCTTCGAGCGGCGACTGAGATGAGCATCGAGCTGCGTCGTATCGAATTTGTCGGACCCCAGGTAGGCGAGGAGCTAAGAGACGACGGCGGTATCGCCATGCTCACTGCACTGGGTTTGGTGATGCTTTATGTCGCGTTCCGCTTCCAGATCAAGTTTGCGTTGGGCGCGGTGATCGCCCTGGCCCACGATGTGATTTTCACTCTGGGTTTTTTCTCGCTTACAGGCCTGGAGTTTGACTTGACCGTGCTGGCGGCTCTTTTGGCGGTGGTGGGATATTCGCTGAACGATACCATCGTGGTGTCCGACCGCATCCGGGAGAACCTACGAAAAATTCGTCGCGCCAGCCCCGGGGAAGTGATCGATATTTCACTGACTGAAACGCTTGGCAGAACACTGGTCACTTCATTGACCACCTTGCTGGTATTGGCCGCGCTCGCCTTGTTTGGCGGAGAAATGATTTTTGGTTTTGCCGTGGCGCTTTTGGTGGGTGTTGCGGTGGGAACCTATTCTTCTATGTATGTGGCGGCCACCACGCTATTACAATTGGGCGTGAGTAAAGAGGATGTCATGGTGCCCGAGCGCGAAGGTGCCGATCAGGAAGGCATAATGCCCTGAAAAGGGCGCCGGTGAGCGACCCTTAGGCGACAGACCACTTAACGAGTGGCAACAGTTGCCGCATGAGCTTGCTGTTGGCGCAGACCACATTACCACTGTCATACCAACCCTCACCGCCGGACAAGTCCGTTATCAGCCCGCCGGCTTCTCGAATCAGTAACGCACCAGCAGCGATATCCCACTGGTTCAGACCCATCTCCCAAAACCCGTCGAGGCGCCCGGCCGCGA
>JBELDB010000041.1:0-12888 GCA_042094525.1 Congregibacter sp.
CGACTTTGCTTACCCATGAGCGGAGCCGGAGTGTACCGATTCAGAGAGCGGAATTCAGCCACAGCCCCTTGATTGTGTTATCTGTCGCCTAAATCGACACATCTGTAAGGCCGCGGGTTCCCGAGCGTCTGGCGCGCATGGGATACTCGTCAGCATGCGTGCCACCGTTGATTTATCGCTCTTCTCGCCCTTATTGGAGTTGGGTGCCTGCATAGTGACGCCAGGAAAGCGGCTGGCACGAGAAATTACAGAGAGCTGGGTAAGACAGTGTGAAGGCCAAACCCCGGTAGTCGCCACGCCGAGCGTGATAACGGTCGATAGCTGGCTAGAGCAGGCCTGGCTGCGAGCTGTGGAAGCTGGGCAACTCCCCCCCGGGAGACTGCTAACGCCACAGCAAGATCTCGCGGTCTGGCAACAGCTCATCCGTGAGGATCTGGAAGAGCGCATTGGCTTCTCGCTGACCCACCCGCGAGCGGCGGCGCAGCGTGCGCAGGTCGCATGGAACAAGCTGACGATGCATGGCGGGGCCGAGCGGGACGAGATCTGGGCCGCGTTTCAGTATGACGAAGACTGTCAGGTTTTTTCAGATTGGGCTCGTCAATACCGTGCGCAACTCACTCAATTGGGAGCGGTATCCCGTTACGGAGCCTATCAGCAGTTACTGTCCGTACGGGTGACCGACCGACCGACAGTAGGGCTATTTGTGGTGCCTGATCTGCCGCCGCTGACGCGTCAGGCGCTCGACCATCTGGCTAACGTTCAACTGATCGATCCGGGCAGACGAGATCACGCAGATATTCCTGTTCGCTCTTACATCACCCGCGATGATGAATTGTTTGCGGCCGCACAGTGGGCGCAGTCCAGCAGCGACGAATCGGGGCATCGAGTAGGGATTGTTCTCCTGGATATGGCCAACGATCGGAATCGTCTCGAGTACTTCCTCCGGCAGGAATTTGATTGTCTCGACGCGCGCTATAACGATCTGCCGGTGAACTTCGCTACCGGTATGCCGCTGGCCACCACACCCATGTATCGGGATGCGCTGGCTGCTCTGGCATGGGAAGTTCGCCCGCTCAGCCGGCCGCAATGGCTGAGCCTGATTCGCTCACCCTATCTCGCGTTTAAAGACGACGCGCAGATGTTGCCAGGCTTGATTCAGGCGCAGTTCCTGTCAGGGAGTCATGAGATTTCTCTCGGGGATTCGCTGCACATCGCAACACGTGAAAACCCATCATCTGAACTGACCGGGGTCCTGAGATCGATCAGATCAAGTCGAGTACAAAAGGGGGTAAAGAATCTCGACGATTGGTCGGAGGTGATTCGTGAGCGGCTGACACTCTGGCGATGGCCAGACAGGGCGGGGCTAGACTCCATCGAATATCAGCAGTCCCAGCGATTTGACGCCAGTCTTGACGCGCTCGCCTCGCTTTCTGTTGTACTGCCGCATCAGTCATATGAGTCCGCGCTGAATCTTTGGCGGGAGTGTCTCTCTGCCATCGTTTTTCAGCCCAAAACGCCTCACGGAAGTATTCAAGTTCTGGGCCCGCTGGAGGCCATAGGAGGCCAATTCGACGCGCTCTGGATTTGTGGTGCGCAACAGGGAGTGCTGCCTGCACGAACACGGGTTGAACCCTTCCTGCCGCCAGCCATTCAGAAATCTCTGGGGATGGCGGATATCGATGATGCGGCACTGATCCAGCAAGCGCGCACGCTACTTCAGGTCTGGTCTGCAGGCAGTCAAGAGGTGGTGGCCAGCTTTCACTGTTCCGATCAGGGGCTGGAGGCGAATGTCAGCCCATTGCTGTGCGGAACCGCTCAAGAAAGTCATGTCTCATGGTTTCCGCCAGACCGATGGAATGGCGTCCTGAGACTGGAGAGGGCGCCCCAAGACGAGTCACTGCCGCATGCCACTTCGGAGGCGTCTGGCGGCACGTCCCTGATCCGAGATCAGGCAGCCTGTCCTTTTCGTTCATTCGCCAGGCATCGACTTAACCTACGTTCACTTCAGCCATCGCTGATCGGGATTTCGGCATCCGAGAGGGGGGCGTTTTTGCATGAGGCCCTGTTCAGGATATGGCGCGAGATCCAGTCGAGCGATGAACTAGCCGCGCTATCGCCCGCAGCAGAGCAAGTCCTGCTTGAGGCGGCGGTGTCCGGATCCATGCAGCACACTGAAAGTGCATGCGAGGCGCGCGGATATAGTCTACGAGAAAGAGTCGGCCCGGCCTGTTGGCAGCTGGAGCATCAGGTATGTATAGACATACTGAGGCAATGGCTAGGTCATGAGAGAAAGCGAATCTCGCCGTTTCAGGTTGTGGAGATGGAGAAAAATCGGGCACTGCAACTGAATGGTCTGGCGCTCATGCTCCGCCCCGATCGCATTGACGAACTTGCTGATGGCCGCAGAGCGGTCATCGATTATAAGACCCGTGCACCGTCTAAGACTCGTTGGCTGGGTGATCGCCCGCAGGAACCCCAGCTTCCCCTCTACAGCTTGCTTGATTCCACGATACAGGGCATCGCTTTTGCTGAGCTGTCGACGACCGATCCAGTCAAGTTTGTCGCATTAGGCGAGGAGCTTGGTTTGACTGAGCACGATAATAAATCTCTTGAATCACAAACTCGCGGCATCGCGACGACATGGTCCGACCTGGTCGAGCAGTGGAAGGCTTCATTGCATCAACTTGCTGTTGAGTTTATGGCGGGTGCGGCAACGGTGACTCCCCGGCCCGGTGCCTGCGATTATTGTGACCTTGCATCGCTATGCCGCATAAACGAGCTGCGGTCCGTTGCCAAGCTAGAAACACTGGAGGATCCATCTTGACGGTGGCCGATCACAATGTGCGGCGCGAGGCGATCGACGCCACGCGGAGCTTTTGTATCAGCGCGCCTGCCGGGTCGGGAAAAACCGAACTGCTAACACAGCGGTTGCTCGCGTTACTGGCAAGAGTTGATCGGCCAGAACAGGTTCTGGCCATCACATTTACCCGCAAGGCCGCAAAAGAAATGGCGCTTCGCGTCATTGAGAAACTTGATCAAGCTCGACAAGACACCCCGGTCTCAGCTGACTACGAACTTCAGACCAGAGAGTTGGCACTGGCGGTGGTAGACCACGCCGACCAAAAAAAGTGGCGACTGGACGACACCACGCTCAACATACGGACCATCGATAGCTTCTGTCATGAGCTCACACGACAAATGCCGATATTGAGTGGCACAGGGGGTGGGGTAGAGCCCGTTGATAACGCGCAACCTCTTTATGAGGAAGCCGTTAGGCAATTTCTGACTCAGGCGGGTGAGGCCGGAGATGGCGATCGCATCATCCAGCTGCTGCAACATTTCGATAATCGCTGGTCAAGAGCCAGTGAGTTGCTGGTTGCATTGCTGGGGCGCAGGGGAGACTGGGCCGACGTCGTTAACCAACACCACAGTCCAGACACCGCCGAGGCGGTGCTGGCGGAAACCGTCAGCGATCTCACTTCAGAGCGATTACATGGAGCGATCCGTCGTCTGGGCGATCATCTAGACGCCCTTTTGCCTGCGATGAACGAGGCGAGAGCGCACCTAGGAAAAGGGCCTCTCTCTATCACAGCGCGAGTTGAATCACTGCCGGACTGGCAGGTCATGGTAGGCATGTTGCTGACAACGCAGAATGAATGGCGAAAGCCACGAGGCATAAACGCGAAGCTTGGCTTTCCACCTAAAAGCGACCACAAAATCCAGTTTGCATCCATTTTAGAGGCGCTCGCTGCTGACTCAGGTTTACTGGAGGCTCTGATTGAGATCAGGCACCTGCCAGCCGCTCTGCGTGGCGGTAATGCGTGGGACTTGATCGTGTTGATCTCCTCTTTGCTACCTGTGCTTCAGGCGCATCTGCTCTTGGTCTTTCAGCGCACCGGCGAGGTCGATCACACCCATGTCGCACTCGCCGCGATCCAGGCCTTGGGCACGGATGAGCTGCCGACGGCATTGGCACAAAGGCTCGATTACCAGATTGAGCATATTTTGATTGATGAGTTTCAGGACACATCTGCCTCTCAGGCTGAGCTCTTGAGGAGGCTCATACGCGCCTGGCCTGATCACAACGCCACTGGCGCAGCCCCTAGAACGTTATTTATGGTCGGCGACGCGATGCAGTCGATCTATGGATTTCGCTACGCCGACGTGGCGCTTTTTTTGAGCGCCAGACAAGGACATTTCGGTGGCATCAAGCTCGAGTCTTTGACTTTGAGTCAAAATTTCCGTTCACGCCCGGAGGTCGTGGAATGGGTCAATGAGGTATTTGCAGAGCTGATGGGAGCAGAAGATCACGCTCACTACGGCAGGGTGAGGCATGTCAAAGCGGATGGTTTGCCCAACCCCATGTCGTCAGCCGATGCTGGCGTTCATGTCAGCTTGTTCGAGGATGTTGATGGATCCCCTGAAGCGCAATACGTGGCAGAGCGGGTTGGGGCTATCATCAGCCAAAACGATGATGCGACCATAGCGATCCTCGTGCGCGCCAAAAGCCATGCAGACGACGTCGCCATGGCGCTTGAAGAAGCCGGTATTCCTTTTAGCGGTGACGCAATCCAGTCGCTCGCTGAGCAGCCGATCATCACTGATTTGCTGGCCCTGTGTCGTTACCTCGCAAATCCCGCCGACACGGTTGCGGCGATTTCACTGCTCAGAGGCCCCTGGTGTGGCGTAACAATGCGCACGCTAACGCAGTTTCTGACGGCACATCCGGAGCGACCCCTCAATCTGTTACCTGCTCTTCAGTACCTGCCGGAGTTGCCCAATGAAGAGGCTAAGCGCCTCCAGCAGATGTCGGCCGTTTTACAGTGGGCCGAAATGAAACGTGATCGCTTGTCGCTGTCGATATGGGTTGAGCAGGTATGGCTGCGTCTGGGTGGCTCGTTGTCGGCGCAAGGCCAGGATTTATGGCGCGTCGAGGCATTTTTATCTTCCTTGCGTAAGGCCGAGGATTTGGGTTTGGGACTGAACATTGACTGGCTTGAACGGGACATTGCAGCCACCGCTGTGGAGTCGCCAGATAAAGTTAACGGCGTGAGGATCATGACCTTACACAAATCGAAAGGCCTCGAATTTGATTATGTTTTCATGCCTCATTTGCAAAAGCGCGCGCGAGCATTGCAACGCGAACTGTTTCGTTGGCATTGGCACCAAGCGGCTCCGGGTCGGCGCCTACTTATCGCTGCAAATGACGAGGACAAGCACTCAAATACGCTTTATAACTATCTGAACTGGCTACAGAAAAAGAAAGATCAGGAGGAGCTCAAGCGACTGCTTTATGTCGGCGTCACCAGAGCAAAGGTAGCGGCGTTTTTAACCGCCTCAGTTGAAGTGATCGATGAGGAGGGCTCTCCTGATGGCCTGTCTGGCTCACTGCTTGGGCTAATGCTGTCGTCGGAGATCGCCGTCAATGGGACAGTGATCCGGCCAGCAGCAATGCGAGCATCGAAGGGTGATCAGGGCTCCCCAAAGTTTGACGACCAGCCCCAGCGCTACCGGCTTTCTCTGGACGCCCAGACAGATGCCGGCCAAGCGGTTGATCCAGCACTAACAAGCAAAACCAAACAGGCTGCGGTGTCACTAGGTGCTGGTAATCGCCTAGAACGTGTTATTGGCACGGTCACCCACCGGGTGCTGGAACTTGCGGCACGTAAGGAGGCGCCCTCTAGCGCGGAGGATTCGCGAGTACAAGCATGGATCGAACACAACCTCTCTCAATATGCGCTCACGCCGCAGCTGGCTGAGCAAGCTCAGATCAGAGTGAGCGAGCTGATTGATCGCGCCCTGTCCTGTGAGATAGGTCGCTGGATTCTTGAGGCACAGATTGATGCAGAAGCAGAGTTGTCCCTGAGCACGATCGAGCAAGGCGAGGTAAAGACTTACGTGATTGATCGAACTTTTCTTGATGATCGCGAGGGTGTGCGTTGGGTGATTGATTACAAGACAAGCCAGCCGCTTGAGGGGGAGAGCCTGTCTGCATTTTGTGCGCGAGAGCAAGACGCGTACCAAGGCCAGCTACACAATTACGCAGAGTTGTTGCGCAATATGGATTGGGGGCGTGATGCGCCGATCAAGTCGGCGATTTACTTTCCAGCGATTCAGTATCTCAGTATCTGCGAATAAAAAAACCCGGCATAGGCCGGGTCTTTTTAAGCGTTTTGTGACGACGCTGGGGGTATGACAATCAGACTTCTTTGAGCGCCAAGACCAACGCTTCCGTAAAGATCACGACAACCGTATCTCCCAGACGCACATTGTCCAGCTTAGCCATCTCTACACCGCCAACAGTGTGCATGCGGCCTCGAGCATCCTTGATCATCACATTGCCGTTGCGATCCATAGCTTCAATGGTGCAAACCGCGCGAATAAGTCTCGCTGCACCGGCAGCAGTCATCTCGGAGTCATCCGCAGTGTTGCCCATTTCGCCCAAAACGACCCAGGGATTCGCTTCCTCTTCAGCCGTAGGCGTGCGGACCTCTGCTTCGATCGACGCGACGTAGTCTGCAATGATGGTATCTCCAGGCGCAATCTTCGACAGGTCGACGCCATCTTCGCGCGCGGTCAACGTAACGAAATTGCCGGCAGGCCCGCGAACGACAACTTCTCGCGTCTCCATATCTACAGCGATAACTTCACCTTCGACCTCAGCAACAATTGCTCGTGCACCAGAGGCCCACACAACATCATCGCCCATCTGTTCGGCTGCTACAGCGTGATCACCACCCTCGTGATGGCCGGCAAAAGCGACAGCAGGCAGCAACGCCATTGAGACCAACAAAGAAACAGCGGTTTTAGTAAACATCTTCATTTTCAGGTTCCTTTTCAAGTTGACCGCGCTTTGATGAGCGGTCGCGCAAATGAAGGCGGGACGATACCGCAATACGGCACAGGCGGAAAGTTCACAAAGTGACGCAAATCAGGTGCTCACGCAGTGTTTTTCCATTCGCGGACAGCGGTAAA
This sequence comes from Congregibacter sp., assembly GCA_042094525.1. Lineage (GTDB taxonomy): Bacteria > Pseudomonadota > Gammaproteobacteria > Pseudomonadales > Halieaceae > Luminiphilus. Next base: position 6,976 of record JBELDB010000041.1, read on the forward strand.
GATGCCGTCTGGGGAGTCGTCTATAAGCCGCCCTGACGCTTCAAGGGCCTTGAGAATATCGGGGCTCTGCCACCTCAGGAAGGGGTTGCAGGACAACTCGTCGCTGATTCGAGAGGGCACCGTAGGCTCATTTTGCTCACGCTTGCGCTCACATGCCGCCAGAAAATCTATCAATTCAGCGTTTTCCGGTTCTACCAGACGTGCGAAACGTAGATTCGCCAGCGTGTATTCGTGCGCACAGTAGATCAAGGTGTCACCAGGCAATCGGCTCAGCTTTTCAAGTGATGCCCGCATTTGCGGCGGAGTGCCCTCAAATACTCGTCCACAGCCGCCAACGAACAAGGTATCGCCGCAAAAAAGTGCCTGTTCAGCAGGGCTGTAATAGGCAATGTGGTCCAAAGTGTGACCGGGGACGTTCAGTACCGAAAAGTCTACCCCCAGTACCGAGACGGTATCTGCCTCAGCGACAATATGGTCGTATGGACCGGCAGGGCTATCGGGCGGGCCCCAGACCGCACAGCCCGTTTCGCCTTTGAGGGCCGCTACAGCCCCTGTGTGATCAAAATGGTGGTGGGTGATCAGAATTCCGGACAGCTCAATGCCATCAGCTTTCAGCGCCGTCAAGACGGGGGCAGGCTCACCCGGGTCCACTACGAACCCCTGATTCCCTCGCCTAATCAACCAGATGTAGTTGTCGCTGAAGGCGTTAATCGGCGATATAGTCAGCATATTCATCATTCAAACAGTTCATGTAGGGTTGAGAGGCTAACCTGTGCCAATGAGTGTGACCAGTCCTTTGGGAGAAGAAGCGAATCGCCATCAGGTCTTGTCCCGTTGGTATCACGAAAAAGCGCTGGGCCAGCGATTGACGGCACAGTTAACCGAGGCCCTGAACGACTCGCTTGAACAGGTATTTGGCTACCACATGCTGGTCACAGGCGCCGATATGGGGCTTGAGTTGAGCCGTATAGGCAAGACGCAACGGTTATTCAGATTGGTCCCGCGCGCGGGTATCGATCAGCCGCTACAGACCGTGTTGGGCGCCAGCAGTGAGTTGCCGTTCGCGACGGATTCACTGGACGCCCTCGTGCTCTGCCATACCTTGAACGCTTCCTCGGTGCCACACCAGACACTCCGTGAGTGCCAACGGGTGCTGGTGCCTAACGGCCACTTATTCATCATCTCGTTTAATCCTCTGAGCATGTGGGGGCTCGGTAGTACGTTTAAGCGATGGCTTAGCCGGAGGCAGAGCCACGCTAAGAGCGTCAGCGCCCGCCGACTGGGTGATTGGCTATCGCTGCTAGGCTTTTCGCGTGCCGAACCCCATTACTTCACAAGCTTTGCCCCGCTTGGCAGAGGGCGCATCGGTCGCCTTATGGATCGATTCGATCGCTGGCTGGTGCGAATTAATGCGCCAACAGGCACCGCCTATTTGCTGCATGCCCGCAAACGTGTTGCGGCGCATCTCGATTCCGGCGTCAAGGTTAAGAAACCTCGACTCATTTCGATCCCCATTGGTAAGACGCAGGAGGGCGTGCCGGTGCCTCGGCATGTCAGTCGATCGCAACAGGACGGGATAGAAACGCCCTGATGAAGCAGGTCAGTGCCTTTACAGACGGTGCGTGTAGCGGCAACCCTGGGCCCGGAGGCTGGGGGGCGGTTCTGCAGTTTGGCGATCACGAGCGAGAGCTTCACGGCGGCGCCACGGATACCACCAACAATCGTATGGAGCTGACCGCGGCGATCGAGGCGCTCAAAGCTCTGAATGAGCCCTGCCGGGTCAGCCTGACAACTGATTCGACTTACGTGAAAGATGGCATTACAGCGTGGCTAGTCAATTGGAAGCGCAACGGCTGGAAAACTGCCGCTAAGAAGCCAGTCAAGAATCAGGACTTATGGCAAGCGCTGGACCAAGAAGCAGCCCGGCATGAAATCGATTGGTGCTGGGTGAAGGGGCATAGTGGGCATCCTGAAAATGAGCGCGCAGACCGGCTAGCCAATCAGGGCATGGATGAAGTGAGAGACACCGATGGATAGACGTCAAATCGTACTCGATACCGAAACGACTGGCCTTGAGGTGAATCAGGGGCATCGCATTATCGAGATTGGATGCGTTGAAATGGTCAACAGACGCATCACTGGCCGGCACTACCACCAGTATATTCAGCCAGAGCGAGACATTGACGCCGGCGCATTAGAAGTACACGGCATCACGTTAGAGTTTTTGGCGGGCAAGCCGACTTTTAGCGAGATCGCAGAGGAGTTTGTCGAGTTTGTTCAGGGCGCAGAGCTGGTGATCCATAACGCGCCGTTTGACGTGGGCTTTATTGATGCGGAGCTAGATCGGCTGGAGCCCCGTATAGGGGCTCTCGAGAATGTGTGCAGTGTCTTGGATACGCTGCAGATGGCGCGGCATAAGCATCCGGGTCAGCGGAACAATCTTGATGCCCTGTGCCAGCGATATGAGATCGACAACACAAGTCGAACACTCCATGGCGCTTTGCTGGACGCAGAGATACTGGCAGAGGTCTACCTTGCCATGACGGGAGGTCAGGCCTCGCTGGGTCTGAACGCAGAGAGCAGTGACGCATCTTCAAACGGGTCAGGCCCGGAAAACGGCATCCGGCGTCTGGCCGCCGATAGGCAGCCGCTCGCTGTGCTCCGGGCGAGCCCAGAGGAGACCGAGCGGCATGAGGCCAAGCTACGGGAGCTCGACCTCAGCGCGGGTGAGGCGGTGTGGCGGAGATCGCCCCACCGTTGATTCAAAGGGTAATGGTGACGAAAACGAGCCCAACCGCCGTCAAGACAATCGTGTAGGGCAGGGCCATCAGCACCATCGTGCCGTAAGACAGGCGAATCAGCGGCGCTAGTGCGGAGGTCAGCAAAAACAGAAACGCTGCCTGACCATTGGGCGTCGCCACTGAGGGCAGGTTGGTGCCGGTATTGATAGCAATGGCCAGCCGGTCAAACTCGGCCCGATCAATCTCTCCTGCTTTTAGCGCGGCATCGATTTCAGAGATGTACACAGTCGCAACGAAGACGTTATCTGAGATGGCCGACAGGATACCGTTAGCGAGGAAGAACATGGCCGGTCGGACCTCGCTAGACATGGCCAAGACCGATTCGATAACCGGCGTGAAGAGGTGCTGCTCGTGAATTACTGCGACGATCGCAAAGAACACCACTAACAATGCTGTGAAGGGCAACGCCTCCTGAAACGCGTGTCCAATTTCGTGCTCATCGGTGATTCCGTTGAACGCTGTCAGTAGCACGATGACGAGCAAGCCGATTAAACCCACCGCCGCCAGATGAAACGCGAGCGCAAATACTAGAATAAGTGCGGTTGCCGCCTGAACCTTCAGCTTGGCTCTGGATCGAGCCGTTGCAGCAGCCTGCTGGCCTTCGTCGAAACGGGTCAATACCTGCCGCACATTCTCTGGCATCAGGGCGCCATAACCGAACCATCCGGTCGCCTCCAGCAACACGCAGGTGAGCAGGCCGCAAGCCAACACCGGCATCGTAATCGGCGCCATGTTAAGGAAGAAGGTTTGGAAGTCCCATCCGGCGACTGTCGCGATCAGCAGGTTTTGGGGTTCTCCTACCAAGGTGCAGACGCCACCGAGCGCGGTGCCCACCGCGCCATGCATCAGCAGGCTTCGCAAGAATGCTCGGAATGCCTCTAGGTCATGCTGTGACTCAGCTTGAACGGAGCTGTCCCGGGTGTGGTCGTGACTCGTGTCAGTGACCTCCATCCCTGAGGCGACCCTATGAAATACGGCGAAGAAACCAACACCAACACTGATCAATACTGCCGTCACTGTCAGTGCATCGAGAAATGCCGATAGTACGGCAGAGACAATTGAAAATAAGAAAGCTAGCAGCTTCTTGGATCGCACATTGAGCAGGATTTTGGTGAATACAAATAGAAGCAGATCCTTCATGAAATAAATGCCCGCCACCATAAACATCAGCAGCAGAATCACTTCAAAGTTGGCCTCGGCCTCATGGAAAACACTGTGAGGATCGGCCAATCCCAGCAGTATTCCCTCGATAGCAAGCAGCCCGCCGGGCTGAAGGGGGTAACAGCGCAATGCGAGTGCGAGAGTGAAAATGAACTCACCAATAAGTGCCCAGCCAGTCACGACAGGCCCCGCCACCATCAACAATATTGGATTGATGACAATAAATCCGATGATAGTTTGCTTGTACCAGTTTGGAGATTCGCCGAGAAAATTGCTCCAAAAGGCGTTCAGAGAAGAGTCACTCATAGTGGGTATCCGTGTCGTTGTTATCACTCATCGCCGCAACAGGTTAACACCTGCGATTTGGCTGATCGCTACCGTTGGCCTACAAATTCTTTCGAGAGTAGCCCTGGGCACTGTACACCGCTTTTCGGCTTGCGGAGTATACGGGTGGCGCCGTGACTTGGTTCTTGCGCATCGCGGTCGCGGTGATAGCCCGTGGCGCGCCTCAATCAGGTTCTTGTGCTCAGGCGAGGGGATTCCTAGACTGTGCGCCTTCGCTTTAAGGACGCCTGCACCGTGCTCGATATTTCTGCATTCCCCACCGAACCACAAGCTGACGACTGGGGATTCGTTTTCGCAGGCCGCAACGCAGTGACCTCGCTTCGGGGCCAACCCGGGTTGCCTTGGCGGATCAGCGAGGTGACTGAGCAATGGGGTGTTGACGTTTCTGACGCGGTGCCGATGGGCCATTGGCAGGACCGCGGCGCATGGGCGTTCTCGGTACCCGAGAACAGCATCAACCAGACAGAACAACTATCAGGCAACCTATACGGCCTGTTGGGGAGGGTGGAAGAGTCGCTATTCCATGCCCACGGGCGGGCGTATCAGCTCCTCTATTGGCGTGATACGCATCGGCATTGCGGCCGCTGTGGCAGCCTAACTCAGGTAATCGAGGACGGTCGAGCCGTGCTCTGTGAGAGCTGCTCTCTCAAAGTGTATCCACGGGTTTCGCCTTGCGTCATCGTCCTTGTCAATAAAGGCGACAAATTACTTCTCGCCGCCGCCGCAGGATTTCAGAAGCGGTTTTACAGTACGCTAGCGGGGTTTATGGAGCCCGGAGAAACCTGCGAGGACGCGGTTGTTCGGGAGGTCCGTGAAGAGGTGGGTATCGAAGTGGGTAATGTGCGTTACTTTTCATCGCAGCCTTGGCCATTCCCCAGTCAGGTCATGCTTGGCTTTTTTGCCGAGTGGCAATCAGGAGATCTCGCACTTAACCCTGATGAGATCGAGGACGCCGACTGGTTTGACGTCAGCGCCATGCCACCCACGCCGCCCAAGGCCTCTATTTCGGGGCAATTGATCTCCCACTTCATTGAGAGCTTGTAAACGTTATGGATTTTATTCTTGATATTGCCGAGTTCCTGCTCCAAGCCGTCATTTTGCTGGGGGTCTTTCTGGTGGCATTTGCTGGCGTCATGGCGCTCAGTCAACGCAAGCGCGGTGGCGGTGAAGACGGGACTGTGGAAGCGCGCTCGCTTAATGAGCGGTTCGAAATGCATGAGGAAGCGGTCCGTGCAGTGACCGAAGACCCGCTTGAGAGTAAAGCCCGCGGCAAAGATCAAAAGAAAGCAAAAAAAGCTAAGCGCAAGGTGATCAAAGAGGCCCTTAAAGCCGACGGTGATGGTGAGCCCGGTCGTCCGCGCGTCTTTGTGCTTGATTTCGACGGCGACATGCAGGCCAGCCAGGTCGACCAGTTGCGTGAAGAGGTCTCCGCCTTACTACCGGTGGCCAAGGAGGCGGACAAGGTCCTGCTGCGCCTCGAAAGTGGCGGTGGAGTGGTCCATGGCTATGGGCTTGCGGCCAGTCAGCTGACGCGTCTAAAAGATGCGGGCATTCCGTTAACGGTCTCCGTCGACAAAGTCGCCGCCAGCGGCGGTTACATGATGGC
>JBELDB010000042.1:0-12633 GCA_042094525.1 Congregibacter sp.
CCTAAAAAGTCTGCAATAGCGTGCAGCACAATCGGGGTTTCGACGTCGACTCGTTCTACTTCTGCATAGGGGTCAGACGATTGCTTTACGATGACCACGTTGTGTTCCGAGTTAAGGTAGATGAACTGACCGTGAATGCCGAGCGCAACCACCGCATTGGCGCCGGCGTAGCTCCACCATTGGTCGTGGTAGGCCTCCGCCACCTCTGTGTACCAGGGGTCATCGTAATATCGAGAGAATTGCTCTGCATTCCGGGTCGTTTTTATTCGCTGCGCAATCGAGGGTGCAATAACCTGAGCGCCATTGGCCTTACCGTTCATTAAGATCATCTGGCCAAATCGGGCGGCATCACGCAGTGTCATGGAGAGTCCAGCGCCGGCGAGCTCGATCCCCATTGGGTCAAGTATGTAGTTGGCATCAAATTCCGCACCCATAGGTGTCCAGATTCGGCGCTGGAGATTTTCAGATAGGGAGCTTCCCGAGACGCGCCTAATGAGCCATCCCAATACCTCCGTGTTGGGTGTGACGTATTGGAAGGCTGAGCCATGTGGGTGACCAGGGAGCTGCTTTTTCAATGTGGCGAGATAAGCGTACATGCCGGGCCCGCCGGGCGAGATCGCAACAAAGTAGCGCCCAATGTCGCTCTCGGGATCGTCATAGGTTTCGTCGTAGGTAATGGAGTTGGTCATGTCCATCACTTGCTGCACAGTCGCATCGCCATACGCAGATTGCGCAAGTTCTGGTATGTACTGTGAAACGGGTTTTGTCAGATCGACCAGGCCTTCCTCTGCCAGCATGAGGGTCATGGTCCCGGCTAGTGACTTGCTCACCGAGAACATGATGTGTTCGCTAGCGGGGCGTTGCCCGTTCAAATATTGCTCGTGCACTACCACACCGTTGTGCAGAACGATGAAGCCGTCGGTGTAGGCCTCTGCAAGCCAGGCGCCTGCCGTGCTGCTCCTGCCGTCGCGAAAGATTACCGGGACATTGCTGATCTCAACGGGTTTAAGCGGTAGGGGTGCCGGGGTGTCGGCAGAGGCGATACCACGGGTTGGGAAGAGTTCCCGCATCCGCTGAAAGCTCCAGCGGTTGTAGGGCGGGGCTAACCCGTTTTCGACCGTCACCTGACGCTCTTCAGGTGGGGGCGCACCGACCATGAGTTGCAATGACTCTGCGGTGTCCGGGGTGGCCGCCATGGCCGGGGGAATCATGAAGGTGAGGACAGCCATGAGTGCTGCGTGAATCGTATTGTTCATCATCCCTCGTTCCTTGCGATCGTTTGCGCGGCGACGGTTGCTCATTTTGCGCCGGACCTCGCTCACTGTGTTTTGATGCCGAGATCAGCGACAAAATCTCGCTGCAATGTTCTTGCGCACATAACAAAACAGACCGACGCCAACAGGAACATGCTGGCAGTGACTGCCATGGCAAATTTCAAGCCGGTGGAGTTGGCGGTTCTGCATAGTGCGTCGTCGGCAGCGCTCCTTATCACACCGGCTGCCTTGCAGGTCTCTGGTGAGAGCATAGTCCCTGGGTCGAAGGCCACCAGTTCAAGTTGCATAAAGAAGTCGCTCATGAACCCCACAAAGTAGGGGCCAATGCCATTGCCGATTAGCGAGACTAGTATGAGGAGCACCGCAATTGCGGTGGCTCTGGAGCGGTTACTGACGACGCCCTGGCCAATGTTGTACTGGGCGCCCAGATAGCTGTAATGGAAGACCGCGCCAATGCCCCACAAAACAAACACAACAGTCAGGTCGTCTGAGAAAAAAGCTGCCGCGTAGGCTGGTACCGCCAAGGCAATTCCGACTGCGGGGACCCAAGCCATGGCTGTGGGGTAGCGCTCTGTGAGTCGTTCGGTAATGTAGCCACCAAGAAAAGTTCCGATAGCCGCTAGCAGCGAGAGTGGCGCGCCAAACTGCAAGGCAGCGTCGCGTACGCTCAGCCCGTGCTCTCTCTGGAGAAAGGGTGCCTGAAACGAAATCAGGCCATAGCCCACAAAGGCCACCAGTGATGCGGCAATCGCCATCCACCAGAAGGACGGCTTGCGACGTAACTCAGCAAAGGTTTCACTCCATTTTGGCGCCTGATCCGCGCTTCGCTCCGGAGGGTCCGAGTACCCTCGGGGTGGCTCTTTGATGCTTGCCCACACGAGCCACGCGACCAAAATGCCAGGCAGGCCCACCACTACAAAAGCAATCCGCCAGCCCTCGATATTCGCCCAGTCAAGCCCGCCAAAGAGCCAGCTCAAACCGATGCCATTTAACCAACTGCCGACGTCGGCACCTTGCATCTGCGCGATTGGCCCCCCAAAAACATTGGCGAGCACGCTGCCCAGCGTTACGCCCATGGAGTAGATCCCAAGAGCCGTCGCGCGTTTGCGGGCGATAAAGTAGTCGCCGATCAGCGAGTTGGCGGGTGGGGTGCAGCCCGCTTCACCAATAGCGACCCCGATCCTGAATAGCAGGAGCGTGAAAAATCCTACTGCTACGCCGCATAGCGCCGTCATGATCGACCACAGCACGATGCAGATGCTGATGATATGGACCCGATTTGAGCGGTCGGCCCACAGGGCAATGGGTAAACCCATTACTGCATAGAAAATGGCAAAGGGCGGGCCATAAAGGAGGCCCCATTGTGCGTCAGTGAGTTGAAACGACTCGATAATCGGCTGGGCGACAACCGCGATTAACGTGCGGTCGACGAAATTCAACGTGTAAACCAGCATCAGCAGGATCAATACGTAATGCCGGTATGAGGCTGAACCGTATCCCGTCAAATGGCCGTCAACGGAGTCACTCTTGGTGGTTTGCATTCAACAATTCCTGCTGGGGGCGGTGAGTGTATCAATCAGGGAGCTATTGTGTGGTGCGATTAGAGGTCTATCGAGATCTCCCGGCCTTTGGCAAAGCGCACGAAGGGCGCACTTTGTCTGAGCTGCTCCGATGGGCTCAACTGAATGCGCTGCTCAACCAGATCAATAGCCCATCTCGTTACTGCCGGTAGATCCAGTTGTCGCGCTTCGTTCAGGGTCAGCCAATGGAGCTCATTAAGCTCACCGCTGGCATCGGTAATCTGCTCGGGGTCGTTGTAGATGAACTGATCGTGAATCAGGAAGAAGCGCGTATCGAAACGGCGGGTGCGATAAGCGGGCGTGATCGCTCGGGCGATAAAATCCATGTGCTCCAGTGGCGGTTCCGCACCTTCAGCCAGATATGCTCGCCATATAGGGTGCGCTGTGTTCACTGATCGGGAGGCTGGGCGACCCACTATCAGGCCGGTTTCCTCAAAGGTTTCTCTGATCGCCGCCAGCGCCAGGCCGCGTAACTTGCGATCGTTAACGGTTTTTCTTGTGGATTTTCGCAGCCGATCCATGACGGGCTGGCTCAGCTCTCCGTGCACCTGTAATCGCTGGTCTATCAGATCCAGGCGCCCGCCCGGAAATACAAATTTATTGGGCATAAAGCGGTGGCTGGCCGCGCGCTTGCCCATGAGTACAGTGGGCTCGGGGCCGGCGCGCACCACAATGAGTGTTGCCGCCTCTTTGGGTCGAGCCAGCTCGGCTGTGCCCTCCCTGTATTCACCCGGGGTGGTGGGTGTTCTGCCGTAATGATGGCGCTTCATTAGGGGTCCTGAAAATCTTCTTGGCTATGCTAACGGCTTTATTACGGACGCCGGAGCATAACGAAAAGCCCCGATCTAGGCGGGGCTTTTTTGCGGATCAAATTCTTGATGCGCGGGTCTACTTTGACAATGCCAGCGTTGCCGCCTCCTGCTCACAGGCGTCCGGGTCTGGGACTGATACCGAGGCTGAGCTCAGCTCCGCCCGTGCAGCGGTCATGGTGGCCTGGAACAGTTCGTTGTTCTGGAGTCTCGCGAAAGCTGCTGCGCCAACAGCCATGCCCGCTTCGGTGTCGCTCATCCAGTGCACGTTGCAGACCATGCGGCTGCGCGCGTAGTCACGGCCCCTCGCCAGAAGCGGCTCTGCTTTTTCTGGGGCTAGCTGAGATAGGATTAACGCCCATCCCCAGCCGATGGCGCTATGCCCGCTGGGATAGGAGCCGTCGGTTTCCAGAAGCTCTTGGTCGTCTGGGGTGCAGATCGCCTCTCCATTGATGAGAAACGGGCGAGGCCGCTGGTGTGCTTTTTTGGCGGGGTACGTTGCTAAACCAAGGTCAGTCAGAGACCGCTGAAGCAGGCGATAAAGAGCGGGCGTTTCAGCCTCGCTAACATTCGCTCCCAGAGCGCAGGAAAAAATAGAAGTGGCAGCAGGGAAGTGCAGATCGGCATCACGCGCGGCCATCTCCCAGCGTGCGGAGCCTTCAAGGCTTAGCAGCGCTTCACTTGCAGCATCGTCGGCCTTTTGTCTGGCGGAATTTTCTGATGGCGGCGGTGGCACAAATGCCGCGCTGTTCAGCGGTGCCTCTCCATGAAGGTAGCCCTCCATCAGTCCGTGACCAAGCTCGGGGACCGGCCCAAGAATGTCGAATGAGGGCCCCTGTGGCTGGCATCCTGCCAGTGCGACGAGAACTAAGGTGATGGAGCATAGCTTTTTCATGTTCGAACCCCCGAGTTGACATGTCTCAATTAAGAGCAAGATCTGACCAATGTTGCCGAGACTTTAACGCGAAAGAGGGAGGGGCAGTCCAATCATTTGATGACATCCTGTGCGCTACCCTGCAGCAGAGTCATCATGTCATCAAAGTGGTAAACGAACACACCGGGTTCAGTTTGAGCAGACAGTATCAGTAGGCACTGGCTGACGCTTGTAGCCGGGACGCTGCGGTAACGGCGCCATTTCCCGCGCATAAGCAGATCGGCAACGGGGGCGACCCCCTTAAGAAGGGTCTCTATTGGGCGACTTTGCTGTCTATTCCCCAGTAGCAGGCCGGGGCGGATGATATCGAGTCGCTTGAAGCCGACCTCCTCGAGGTGCTGTTCAACCTCACCTTTCACACGAGAATAAAAAACCGAAGCGCCAGTGCTTGCCCCCACTGCGGTGACCACCAAAAAGTGCTCGACCCCCGCTTCTTTGGCAGCTGACGCGAACGACATCACAGCGTCATGATCGATGGCGCGGAAAGCCTCCTGAGAGCCTGCCTGTCGAATCGTCGTGCCAAGCGCGCAGATTGCGGCGTCGGCGGGAGGAAGCCGCGGTAATTCGGTGAAACTCGATACGATCTCGCTTGAGCCCTGCCCTGTGGGGCGCCGTCCGACGGTTGTGATCTCATGACCCTGATTCAAGCCCAGCGTCAGTAGCTGGTTGCCCACCAAGCCCGTGGCTCCGGCCAGCAGTATTTTCATCCCGACAGTCCACCCATCGACATGATGCCCAGAACAAAAACCACTACCACCGTGCCGACAATCATGGCGGTCATTAACGCGGCAAAGAGTTTATTCATGATGTTTTCAGAGAGTTCAGGTTGTTGTGTTATCGGCCCAGTAGACCATTCGGTTACTGCACGCATTATAGGCTCAATCGGGAGCGTGTCCGCGATGGCGGAGTCTATTGGATCTGGGCTTGTTGCTCGTCGATGTTGTTCTTTTTGCGCCCGTGTCAGAATAGCGTCTTTCATCCAGCGGCAGTTCAAATTTATGGGAGCGTTGCGCGGGGCGGTGACCAGCCTTTTTCTCGGCGACACGAGTACGCTGAGCAAATCAGAACAGACTTCGCTGGAGTTTGCCTTTGACGGCATAGTGGGTGATCGACATCGAGGCCTGACGCGAAGAGCCTGGGAGCAGACAGATAAGCAGCCGGGAGGTACCGAGCGCCGAAATGAACGGCAGTGGTCGGCGGTGGCTCAGGAAGACCTCGATCAGGTCTCTCAAGCGTTGGGGCTTGTTAAATCTCTGAGCGCCGGCGATGTGGCCGTGAATCTCAGTATCTCGGGCATCCCCGATTTGTCGCGGTTACCTCGCGGCACGATCTTCGCCTTCGAGAATGGTGTTGTACTGATGGTGGAGGAATACAACCCGCCCTGTCGCCGCATGTCCCGTTACGTCTCGGAGGGCCACCAAACCACTCATGGCGGCGCGCTGGGCGAGGCGGATTTTATCGAAGCGTCGAAGTTCAATCGGGGTCTCGTGGGTGTCGTGGAAGTGCCAGGGGTAGTGTCAGTGGGCGAGGGCGTCTCGGTGACCCCAGAAGTCTTACCTAAGTGGCTACGTGTCTGATAACAAGGTGAAAGGGAGTTGAACGTGGTGGATAAGTTACTGAAGTTTTACATCAACGGGGAATGGGTGGATCCCGTATCCACCGACAAGATGCCGTGCTTGAATCCAGCCTCGGCAGAGCAAGTGGGCGAAGTTGCGTTGGGTAATGACGCCGACGTTGACCGAGCGGTGGCCGCCGCTTCGGCCGCTTTTGAACACTTCAGTCAGTCCAGCAAAGCCGACAGATTGGCTTTGCTTGCCCGAATCCGCGAAGTCACAGAACGGCGTTTCGAAGAGCTGGCGCAAGCGATGCGGCTCGAGATGGGCGCGCCCATCTCGATGGCCAGAGACGCTCAAGCTGATGCCGCCATCGGTCACCTTGATGGCTTTGTTTCTGCCCTTGAAAAACTGGAGGAACAGGAGCGCTTTGATAACGGAGAGGTGCTTCTGCGCGAACCTATCGGCGTATGCGGATTGATTACCCCCTGGAATTGGCCGATGAATCAGGTGGTGCTCAAAGTGATACCTGTCATTGCAACCGGCTGTACCTGTGTCCTTAAGCCCAGTGAGCACACCCCGATATCCGCCCTATTGTATGCAGAGATTCTCCACGAAGCGGGTGTGCCCGCGGGCGTCTTCAATTTGGTGAATGGGGTTGGCCCGGTGGTGGGTTCGGCTTTGTCGCGGCATTCCGATGTGCAAATGATGTCTTTTACCGGGTCCACGCGGGCCGGCACCGCCGTCACTCGCGACGCGGCCGATTCGGTTAAGCGGGTGACCCTTGAATTGGGCGGCAAATCGCCCAATCTGGTTTTTGCTGACTGTGATCTGGAAGAGCGGGTTACCCAGTCAGTCGCCGAGTGCATGTTTAATACGGGGCAGTCCTGTGATGCGCCTACGCGCCTATTGGTAGAGCGCGCGTGCTATGACGAGGCGGTTGAGATTGCCCGGCGTGCCGCCGAAGCAACCGCCGTAGGAGATCCCGAAGCAGAGGGTGACCACATTGGACCGCTGTTCGATCAGATCCAGTTCGACCGGGTGCAGAACATGATTCAGGTCGGTATCGACGAAGGCGCCACGCTACTCGTCGGCGGTTTGGGCCGCCCAGAGGGCTTTGATGCCGGTTGGTATGTCCGGCCCACGGTGTTCTCCGATGTGAACAACAGCATGCGGATTGCGCGGGAAGAAATCTTTGGGCCGGTGTTGGCGATCATCCCGTTTGATGACGAGGAGGAGGCTGTGGCCATCGCTAACGATACCCCCTATGGATTGGCCGCTTACGTGCAAACGGGAAGCAATGAGCGGGCGGCGCGATTGTCACGATCGCTGCGAGCCGGTGCAGTGCACATCAACGGCGGCGCGTATGAGTATGGATCCCCTTTTGGCGGCTACAAGGCGTCCGGTAATGGCCGTGAGGGGGGAGAGATGGGCCTCGAAGATTTTCTTGAGACCAAGATGGTGCATGGTTTGGCGTGAGCCTTTCGGCGGGTTCAGTCCCCGCCGGTTTGCCAGTCCTTGTCCGCGATGCGCCCTGTCACGGCGCCATCGGGCAGCTCAATCTCGAGCTCCCGTCCCACATCAGTGTGATCGCTGGGCACGTAGCCCATGCCCACGTTGCATTTGAGCCGCGGTGAGTAGGTGATGCTGGTGACACACCCGGTGAGATCCGAACCAGCCAGTCTGATCGGGTAGGTTTCCCGGGGGTTGCGCACTGGGTCACCCGTTACCACGAGTCTGACCATTTGTTGCGGACACCCCGCTGCCACGATGCGTTCCAGAGCATCTTTGCCTAAATAGTCAGCGGCTTTGCCCATTTTGAAAAAACGATCGAGTCCTGACTCGATCGGGTTGTTGTCCAGCGTCATGTCATTACCGTGGGAGAGCAGGCCGGTTTCGATCCGATCAATTAAATTCGGGCAGCCCGGGCGCAGGCTCAGGTCGGCGCCGGCTTCCACCACGGTGTCCCACAGGCGCTCTCCCTCAGACGGGTCGCTAAGGTAGAGTTCAAAGCCTCCCTGACCACTCCAGCCCGTTCGTGCGACCACCAGCGGAATACCGGCAATCTGGGTTTCGATGAAACGAAAGAACCGGATATCCGCTACCGATTCGTCGATGAGCCGGCTTAGTAGGATTTCCGACTTTGGCCCTTGGAGCGACAGTGGAAATACGTTGGGGTCGTTCACCTCAACGTCAAACCCCGCCCCCACGGCCAGGCCTTTGACCCACAGCAGCACATCCGAATCAGAGATAGAGAGCCAAAAGCGGTCCGGTGCCAGGCATAGGATGATCGGATCATTGATGATGCCGGCCTGCTCGTCGATCAGCGGCACATACATGCACTGACCAGGCACAATTTTGGATAGATCTCTCGGAGTGAGGTACTCGGCTAATTTCAGCGCATCGGGACCCTTGATTTGGACCTGCACCTGAGCTGCCACATCCCAGATCTGCACATGCTCTCTCAGGTGCCAATAGTCCTCCTCCAGAGAGGCATAGGCTGTTGGGAGCACCACGTGATTGTAGACAGACGCCGCCGTGGCGCCCGCATGTGACCGACTCTCAAAAGGGGATGTGCGGAGTCGGCGGGAGAGAGAAAGTACGGGTGAAGTCATGGATGCTTGATCTCGTGCTATGCGGCCCGATTTCCGAGTGGTCTCGGCATATGACGTGGCCTAGTTGTGGCTCGCCTCATCACCAGAGTGGGATTCGGGTGGCGTGTGGCGCATGGTATGGTGTTCAACCCTATTATTTCGGCGAGAATATATGCAAAGGTGGCCCGCGAGTCACCTCTTTTTTTTGATGCTCGCTTGGCGCTCGAGGAGTGCTGTAAAGAGGCGTTTAAGAGCGCAATTTTTCTCTGAGGTTTGGAGTTTAACTTTTCGATATGAATGAAGAATCACTGATTTCTAGATGTGACTGGTCCTTTCCAGTGCCGATTGCCTATGGCCCGGGGCGTCTCCAGGAAATGGGGGAGCATGCGGCAAAGCTGGGGCTGACAAAGCCGCTTATTGTCACGGATCAGGGTTCGGCCGGACTTCCTTTTATTAACGTGCTGCGGCAAGCACTGCTCTCGGCGGGTATCGACAGTGAGGTCTTCGCTGAGGTGGCACCCAACCCAAGAGACGCTGACATCGCGTTGGCTCGAAAATCCTACCTCGAGGGCGGACACGACAGTGTCATCGCTATTGGCGGTGGCAGTGGGATGGACGCAGGCAAGGCCACCGCGCTCACGGCTCATAACGAGTGCGATGTATGGCAGTTTGATTACGACTGCGACGTCCCTAGCCTGCCTGCCGACCACGTGTTTCCGAAACTGATCTGCATTCCCACTACAGCGGGCACTGGTGCCGAAACTGAGAGCACGGCGATGGTGACGCATTCGGAGCGGGGCATGAAGCTGTGTATCTGGCACCCGGACCTCAAGCCCTCCCTAACGTTATTGGATCCTGAGATTACGCTGGGTTTGCCAGCGACGCTGACTGCCTGGACGGGTATCGATGCCATGGTGCATGCCATTGAGGCGTACTGCGTGCCCGACTACCACCCGATGTGTGATGGGGTGGCTCTGGAAGCGCTGGCGTTGATAGGGCGCTGGTTGCCAAGCGCCGTTGAGGAGCCGGGTAATTTGACAGCTCGTGGCGGGATGCAGGTCGGCGCTTGTCTCGCTGGCGTATCTTTCCTCAAGGGGTTGGGGCTTGTTCATGCGATCAGCCATATGGTGGGCGCGGACTTCGACACGCATCACGGTCTCACCAACGCCATCGTGTTGCCCGCGGTGTTGAAATTCAATGCTCCCGCAATTCACGACAAGCTGCCTGCTATGTGCCGGGCTCTTGGTGTGCCCGGCGGCGACTTCGAGTCATTTTACTCGGCGATCTGCCAGCTGTTGGATCGATTGTCTGTGCCAGTGAACCTGGCGGAAATTGGTGTGCCGGCTGAAGCGGCGCGGACTCTGGCCGAGAAGGCGCATCAAGATGCTGCGGCGGGGACAAACCCTCGTGCCGCCGATGTGGCGACCATCGAGCGCCTCATCCTCGAGGCGATCACGGTCGGTCGATGAAAATTAGCGACAGGATTTGGGGTCTGAGCTCCTCAGTCCATGGCGGAGCGGCTGAGGACGAGCGCGACGTGAGGCTACAGTGAACGGCTTTCAGCTGGGTATTGTGGCCAGTCTTGCCTGCTACCTCGCGATTGGCTGGTACGCCGGTCAACGCGTTAAGCATCTAGAGGACTTTTTCGTCGCGGGTCGAAACGCACCGACGGTGTTGATTCTGGGGACTTTAGTCGCCAGCTTCATGAGCACTAATGCGTTTATTGGTGAGGCGGGCATGTCGTATCAGGGACATGCACCATTGGTGCTCATCATGACCTGTTTCAACTGCCTCGGTTACATCATTGGCGCAGTATTTTTCGGTAGATACTTGCGGCGGAGCAAGGCGCTGACGGTGCCCGCCTTTTTCAGAGCGCGCTTCGCCAGCCGACGTATTCAGATGTTTGCCGGGATCTCAATTGTGGCTGGGCTGTCCGCCTATCTGTTGGCGGTGACCTGGGGAATGGCGCTGATTATTACCGAGGTGACTGCCTTCAGTGAGGTGGCAGCCATACTGATGGTTTGGGCGAGCTACACCTTGTTTACGCTTTATTCTGGCTCGCGTGGCGTGATCCTGACCGACACGGTCATGTTCATGCTGTTTTCCGGAATCATTGTGGTCACCTGTTTCTTTATCGTCGATGCCGCGGGCGGTTGGTTTACTGCGATTGAGTCGCTGGCCACCTATCAGGACAAACCCGGCATCATTGCCTGGCATGGTCGAATAGGGCCAGACGTTTATTGGCAGACGCAGTGGGAGGCACTGATCTGGGCCAGTATTCTCGGTGTCGCGTGGGGCATTGTTGTGGCCGTGAGTCCCTGGCAGACCAGTCGGTATTTAATGGCCCGCAGTGAGCATGTTGTCATTCGTTCGGCGTGCGGCGCGCTCATAGCCATGCTGCTTCTGTATCTCGTGACCAACTTTGCGGCCGCCACGGTGAATTTGATTAACCCCGACATCACCCCCGCCGACAGCACTATGATTTGGGTTGCCACCAACGTGTTGCCCACTGCCCTTGGTGCGATCCTAATATGTGGTGTATTGGCCGCCGGCCTCTCCTCGGCATCAACGTTCTTATCGCTCGTGGGCTTTAGCGTAAGTCACGATATTTTGGGTGACGGCACTGACGAGGGCGCTACGGCAATTGGTGAGAACAGGCCGCAATTGCGTGCGGCACGCATCGCGATGCTGGCCGTGGGATTCTCGGTGATTGGTCTGGCGTTGACGCTTCCCAGGAACATCTATTGGTTAACGCACTTCGCTGGACCGCTGTTCGCCTCTTCCTGGGGAGTCGTGGCCTTTATGAGTATTTGGAGTAAACGTATTACCGAATCCGGCGCTTTCTGGGGAATGGTGACGGGATTTGGGGTGAATGTGGGTATGAACGCGCTGTCTGTCACCGATTTAGTCGAGTGGCCAGTCGTTGCTGATCCGATTCTGGTGGGCGTGGTGAGCAGCTATATAGCAGTGCGGGTCGCTTCTAAAAGAGGGGGGCATTCGATCGCCGCCTCGGCCTACCGCGATGCGTTGCATCTCATGCCGGCCCAAGAGCGTGATCCGCTGGCCATAAGGCAGACATTGGTTTGGCCAAAAGTCATGGTATCGATGGGCCTGCTGATTGCCGTGGCAATGACGCTTTTTTATGCGTTGCCTTATGGCCAGGCCATTGCAGCGGCTGAGCAGATGGCTCTTGGGCCCACGCCATGACCGGTGAATTGATTTTGGCGATTGCCTACGGCTTGGTTTTGATGCTGTCCGGGGTGTGGATTGCACGCCGGGTGAGAAAAGATTATCGGGATCCAAGCGATAACGACGAGATCTAAGCCTCGAATTGCAGAATCCCTTGGGCTGCAAAGGCAAGCAACCCTAGCGCCTCATCCTGACCTACTTTCTCCGTCACGGAGATCTCCGTGGCAAGTCGCAATGCAGTTTCAGTGAAGGGAAGCCTGATATGCCGTGTCCTGTGCTTCTTCAGGCCGACAAGACCTTCTGCGAGTCCTTGCTTGGCGGTGTGCAAGTGCTTCAGATATCGATAAAGTGGGATTCGTCAGACTGATCAGGAAAGCGCCATGAATGAGATTTTATCTTTCGAAGATGAGGCACAGGCTTATGCAGAAATCGAAGCTATGGGTTATCACGCCATGGCCTTTGATTTCCCGGCTGAGGAAAACGA
Organism: Congregibacter sp.; assembly: GCA_042094525.1. Lineage (GTDB taxonomy): Bacteria > Pseudomonadota > Gammaproteobacteria > Pseudomonadales > Halieaceae > Luminiphilus. The sequence continues at coordinate 12,418 of JBELDB010000042.1, forward strand.
CCTGCACTGGCATGACTTTGATTCGGTGTTGTACGTGACGGGCGGAGAACTCACTGTATCGGTAGAAGGAGAGGGTGAGTCGGTGACCTGTCAAAGGGGCGCAAAAATTGTCGCCACCGCAGGAGTGGTGCACCGCGAGAAGACCCCGGGGTACAGCGCCATCATTGGTTTTTCTGTGCCGCTCGAATCACTGACGCAGCCCGTCAACAAGCCGCT
>JBELDB010000043.1:0-12504 GCA_042094525.1 Congregibacter sp.
CCGAGCCACCAAGGTCAGCCCCAGACAGGGTTTTGGCAGGTATTTACGGCAATTTGAGCCAATATGGTGCCCATGGACCTCGCGCTGGTGTGGGCTCAGCAGTATCGTGCTCCGCGAGACCGAGTGAGATAGCACCACTTGTCGCAGTGTTGAGCAGAACAGTTTGCCCGCTCCGCTCAACCCTTTGAACCACTTCCTGGTGGGGATGACCAAAAGCATTGCCTCTGCCCGCGCTGACCAACGCCCACTGTGGGCTGCTCCATTTGAGCAACGCATAACTGCTGGAGGTGCGGCTACCATGATGAGCGAGGACAAGGATTGATGCTTCCAACTCTGCGCGCCAATACCGCACCCACTGTTTTTCGCGCTCGGCGGAAACATCCCCAGGGATCAACACCGAGAAGCGCGGTGTTTTGATCAACAATCCACAGGAGCCATCATTCCGATCCGTTTCCGCGAGCCCCGGTCCATTGATAATCAAAAATTCAGCAGATCCCCACACCCACCGCTCGCCATTGCGACAGGCCTCACCGCCAAATCCGAGATGCCGCGCGATTGAGAGGTGCTTTTGGAGCAGCGGCAGACCCCCACTGTGGTCAAGGTCAGCGTGGCTAATCAGCAGCGTATCGACCCGCTCAATATTGCGATCGGCTAAATAGGGGAGCAAAACCTTCTCAGCCTGCGTGAACCCCTCAGATTTGCCATACCCCGTGTCATAGACCAGCGTGTGTCCTCCAGCGTGAATCACCATGGAAAGGCCTTGGCCAACGTCGAGCAACGTCATCGAATTGCCAGCTACTGTCTGTCTATCGGACCATGGAAACAGTGCCACGATCAAAAACGCTACTGAGGCATAGCGTCGAGATGCGCTCCACAAAGCCAGAGCAAGCAACCCCAAACCAAACTGTAATACCCCCGGGCTTGCCGTCATGACGGCCCAGGGACGACAGCATCTCAATAATCCGTCAAAAACAACCCGTAATAGCTGCCAGAGTTGGGCACCGCCCCACCACAGCTCGTCGGCAACAGCAGGTGACGCCTCGAATAACAGTAGCCCCATCAGACCCATGGGCACCATCATCATCGTCACCACGGGCACCACAATAAGATTCGTCGCCAGCCCCAGCAGACTGGTCTCACCAAACCAAAACAAAGTAATGGGCGACATCAAGACAATCATCTTGATTTGCATGAAGATCAATGACCTGGCGCTTAATGATTGGCAAGGTGTGCTAACCAATAACCAGGTTGCTGCCGCACTGAGCCAAAAACTGGGGCCGAGCAATACTCGGGGATCCCATAACAGCATCGCACTGAGGACCAGTAACAAGCCATGTCGACCCGTCGTAGTCCAGCCCAGTATCAAGGGCGCTTGTGCCGCAACCAACATTAGATAGGCGCGCATTACCGGCAGGCTGGCACCCACAAAAGCTGCATAGCAGCCTGTCACCAGTAGAGCGGACACAGACGCAAACGCCATGCCGCCCCCATCACCCGGTATACGCAGCACTCGCCGTGGCAACTGAAGTAGCAGCAGAGAGAATGATGCCAGCAACCCGATATGTAGCCCGCTGATCACCAACACATGCACCACGCCCAGATGCCGGAGGTCGCGCCACATTAGCTGACTCAGTGAGCGAGTATCACCCAGCAACAGCGCCCGCATTGCTGCCCAGCCCTCACCCTCTTTATCTGCCCACCTCTCCAGAACACGCGAACGGAACTGCGCGACAGGTTGAGCCACGGGCTTCTGGCTCAGGCGACCAACAGGGGTCACTGCTGCGTCGATACCACGGCTTGCCCAACGCGCCTGATCGGGGTGACTGCCGGGATTAAATTGACTGCTAAGCGGCTTGAATCGCCAGCGGCCGTGCACCCAAGTGTTGTACTCCAGTGGTTGATCTTCCTCTGCGGAGTCAATGTATTGAGCTACCCTCACCCGCCTCACATTTGCGCAAAGAGGATCCTCGACGTAAGAGACTTCCATCTGCGCCGTTACCCGCCGCTGCGTGCTCGCGAGCACCTGCTCACGCGGGAGCGTCACGATGCGCCCCGCCAGACCCACCTCCTTCCCCAAGCATTGATCAGGAAGCCTGCTGGATAACCACAGAGCGCCATTCGCTGCGCCACTTGCGTAGCCCGCTAGGAACATCACCAACAACCAATTCTGCTGACTGAGCGCTGCGGGCAGCAACAGGAGACCCAGCAACCCCCAGCCGGGATCAGGCAGCAGCAGGCTGGCTGCTGCACCTAAGCACAGTGCAGCCAAATCCCGCTCTCTCAAACCTGTGATCGGCAGTGAAAATTTCAATCCAATAATCCCAGCATCAGGCCGCCACACGAGACTCTGATTTCAATCAGACTGTCACTATCTGCGGCAGATCACTGGTCAAAAGTGACTCGCAAAAGACTATGATGACCCCTCTTGTAGATGAGATGCGGCCAGCAACGGGATGCTCAAAAAACGCCTCAGGACATGGATTCCGACACCGAGCAAGGTGCGGCAAAGCCGTTGGTTGAGGATTTTTGGCAGCTGGGTTGAAGACAGTAATCTTTGGCAGCTGAGCCGACACACCACCGCCAAAGCATTCGGCATCGGTCTCTACTGCGCGATGCTCCCGGTCCCGGGACAAATGATCATCTCGGTGGCACTCGCCATCGTCTTTACCGCCAACGTGCCTCTGAGCTTTTCACTGATCTTTATCACCAACCCGCTGACCATGCCCGCGATCTACTTCGCGGCCTATAAGTTGGGCGCATGGGTTCTGGGTAAGGAGCCACTCGATATCGAGTTCGAGGCATCCTGGACGTGGTTTGTGCAAAGCCTAGACGACATCTGGTGGCCGCTGCTGGTCGGCTCGCAGATCATGGGCGTGGTACTGGGTGTATTGGGCTACTGGATGATCGACACGATGTGGCGCAATGCGGTTCGGCGCCAGTGGCGTGCGCGGCGGGGACGACGTCAGTGAGCGAGGGTTTCAGCTACCGGTAGTGATGCCGCGCGCAACGCGGGTAGCGTCGCCGCCAGCACTGACAGCCCAATAGCGATGCCCGCGGTAGTCACCGCATCTTGCCAGCGAATATCAACGGGAACGAACGCCAGCGGATACACATCCGTCTGCAGTAAAGGCGCACCCAACCACTGCTCGAGCATTATTGCCAGATCTGGTGCGTTGATCGCGAGCAGATAACCCAAGACCACACCGGCTATGGCGCCCACCACACCAATCAGACCGCCCTGTAGAAAAAAGACGGCAGTGATATCAGCGCGCCTCGCCCCAATGGCCATCAGCATCGCCACCGCTCTTTGCCGGTCGGTCACCACCAGCATCAACGAAGACACCACATTAAACGCCGCAACAAAAATCACCACAAAAAGAATCAAACTGATTAAGTCCCGCGACAGTTGAATAGCCGTGTAAAGATTGCCGTGAGTCGCGCGCCAATCTGTCACCCTCATAAATGAGGGCACCATCTGCGCGATCTCCCAGCGCCATTGGGTTGCCGCGAAAACGTCCTGCAACTGGATCGCCAGACCCCGACGAATGCTGGCCGCGGGCTGAAGCGCGTCCAGTGCATCGCGGTGAACCAGGGTTAGCACTTCATCGAGCTCCGTCCCCGAATCCAGTACTGCGATTAATCTCAGGCCCAGCGGCTGATGGGTCGACCCATCTTGCTCGGGCAGAATAAAGGTCACGTGATCTCCCACGCTCAGACCGAGCCGATCCGCGACTGAGGCACCCAAAATCAGCGATTCCGCGTCCCAATCACTCACCGTAGGCGCCAGCAACGACCCATACGGTGCAAGCGCCGTCTCGTCGACCCCCGTGAGCTGCGCCGCAGACACAGTCTGCCCACGCATCAGTAATGCCTGCGCGAGGACGAAAGGCCTCACCGCAACGATCTCTGGGCGTTGCTCCAGCGAACGGGTGAGATCTGCAAGGGACTCAGCGTCGCCTGAGCTGGTCACCTGCACATGGGGCAGAAGCGACAAAATCCGTTCCCGCATCTCCCGGTCGAAGCCGTTCATTACTGACTGAACCGCGAGTAACAACGCGATCGCCAGCGCCATGCCGACGATGGATACACGCGATAAAAATGCCGACAGCCCCTTGCCGGGATCGAGGGTCTGGCGCAGCGCGATACTCCAGCGTAATGACCAGGGCACTAACGCGGCTCCAATCGACCGTTTATCAGGGTCAGCTGTCGATCCATTCGTGCAGCGATCGCGGGATCATGCGTCACAACTACGAACGCCGTGTCGCCGCCCCTCAGGGCCTCCATCGCTGCCAGCACTTGTTCCGCCGTGTCGGGATCCAGATTGCCGGTAGGCTCATCCATCAGCACGCAAGCAGGTTCATTCACCAACGCACGCGCAATGGCCACCCGCTGACGCTCACCGCCTGACAGCGCCGCGGGTCGATGGTTCAACCGATCGCCAAGCCCCAACTGCCCCAGTAACACCCCGGCTCGGTGCTCGGCCTCGCGTTTACTGAGACCGCCAATCCGGGCAGGCATGGCCACGCTCTCCAGCGCCGTGAACTCAGGCAAGAGGTGGTGCATCTGAAAAACAAACCCCAGTCGCTGGTTGCGCCAGTGACTGCGCTCGTTCTCTGACATTCTGGAAAGCGGTTGCCCGGCGACCGACACCTCTCCCTCACTGGCTGTATCTAAACCACCCAGCAAATTCAGCAACGTGGATTTACCAGCACCCGATGCACCCACGATCGCCAACCACTCTCCCGGCGCCACAGACAGCGTCAATTCATTGAGTACCGCAATCTCTCGACGCGCATCGCGATAACGCTTGCCAAGGCCTGTTGCCTCCAATACGGCGTGATCAGACATAGTTGAGCGCCTCCGCAGGCGGTACCCTTGAAGCACGCCATGCCGGGTACACGCTGGCCAGCAAGCTCAGCAAGAGAGCGATCGATACGACGGCGATGACATCCTGCCACTGAAGCTTGGAAGGCAGGCCACCGATGTAATACACCGCGGGATCAAACAGCACTAAACCAAAGGCCTGTTCCGCCCACAGCGAAAGATCAGAAATGTGGGTGGCCAGCAACACACCGGCAACCGCCCCCAACGAAATGCCCAGCAGGGCCAGCAGTAAGCCGTGCCCCAAAAACAGCATCAATAGTTTACGGGAGGGCAAGCCCAGCACCTGCAAAATAGCGATATCGCCGCGCTTTTCGGTGACAGACATGGTCAACATCGAGATCAAGTTGAAGGCTGCAACCAGAATGACAGACGTCAATAACAGACCAACAGTGATCTTCTCCATTTTGATCGCCGCAAATAGTGACCCTTGGGAGCTTCGCCAGTCTCTGATTGACGTCGACTGCGGCGTCACAGCGCGCAGCGCCGAAGCAACCTCGGGCACCGACTCCCGGTCACTCAGTCGCAATTGGACCCCTTCCAAACCTGCCGAGCCCAACAATTTTTGCGCGGTGTCATACCCCACATAGGCCACCTGAGCATCGGGTGGTGCGCCAACAGCAAACGTCCCCACCACCTTCAACGCTTTCGACTTGGGAAACACGCCCAGCGGACTCACGGTCAGCCGAGGCAACAAGGCATCTACAGTATCTCCCGGGCGCACCCGCAGAAGCCTCGCAAGATCCGCCCCGAGGATGACTGAGAAGGGCTCCAGATCGAGGGTCGGGAGGTCACCGGAGGTGACATGGGCGTCGAGGTCAATCACCTCGCGCAACCCCGCTTCGGGCGCTCCCATTAGCTGTACGCCCCGGCCTTGATCACCGTGGCGCAACAAAACAGTGCCCTGATGAAATGGCGTTGCGGCCCTGACCGCTGGTTGAGTGGCAGACGCTAAAAGCAGCTCATTGAGCGCCTCGTCAGTGGCACTGGCGGGCTCGAGGATGATATCTGGCGTCACCGTAAGGAGACGCTCACGTAACTCGCCACCAAAGCCATTCATCACCGACAAGACGGTGATGAGCGCTGCAACACCCAGTAGCATTCCAAGCAAGGAAGCGAGCGCAACAAATCGCGTAAAGCGGCGTTGCCCGCCACCAAGCGTGAAGCGAAGAATCAAATCCCAAGAGAGCGGCATAGGCTCGAAGCCGTTTCAGGTTCGCCAGAGACTGGCAATCCCGCCTCGCTCAGCGACCATCCTGACTGGGGTCGTATTGCCGCACCGGTGCGGGTTCCAGACTGCTTTCGCAGCGCTGAGGGTCACCACCACAGATTTCACAGTCCTGATCTATACCAACCGCCCCAAGACCACCGCATGACCCTTTGATAGGCGCGCGACCAAAAATAACGCCGACCGCCATCGCGGCAACGATCGCCATAAACACTAACAATGCGAGTACAAATGTCATGCTCTCATCTCCTCGATGCAGCGCTTCATGACCCTTCTTCGGGGATCCATTGTGCCATGGCTGTGCTCGAAATTGCCTCCAGCGTGTCGCCAGAGCGCTTTAGTAAATACACCGCGAGGCCACGTTCCTCCGCAAGCACCATAGCCTCGGCGGAACCCAATACCGTCAGGGCCGTAGCCCAAGCGTCTGCCATCATTGCAGAGCCGTGCACAACTGTCACGGACACCACGTCGTGCTGAATAGGGTAACCCGTGCGCGGATCAATGAGATGGGAGTAACGCTGCCCCTGATGCTCAAAGAAATTACGGTAATCCCCCGAGGTAGCAATACCGGTGTCCGATACTGTCAACGCCGTCTGAATCCCGCGCCTTGCGCCCGCCTCCGGTCGCTCCACTGCAATCCGCCACGCATCTCCCCGAGGGCTCGCACCCCGCACCCTGACCTCGCCGCCTACCTCCAGCATAAAATGAGGAATATCGAGATCCTCCAATGCATCAGCCCCCAAATCCACGGCGTACCCTTTAGCCAAAGATGAAAAGTCGAGCTTCAATCGCGGCGCGCGTTTACTTAATGTGCGGGTTGTTGACGACCAATCGAGCTGTGCTACGCCCACCTGACTTCGCGTCATCTCAATATCAGAAGCATTCGGAAATTGTGTGGGCCCCTCCGGCCCGAAACCCCAGAGGTCCGACAGCGCACTGACGCTCACGTCGTAAGCGCCTCTGGTGGCGTCAGTCAGCTCAAGGGCCGCCGACAACACATAGGTGAAGTCCCAGTCCACCTCAATGGGCATTTGTGCCGGGAGCGCATTGAACTCGCTGATCAGGCTCGAGGGATCGTAGTGATTCATGCTCTCGTTCACCAAGGCGAAGGCTGCGTTCATCTCTGACTGAACTTGCGAGGGACTGACCTCGTCAGGAGCCCCCAGGTAGGTCAGCGACCAGGTCGTGCCGAAGATGGCACCGCCCATTTGCACCGGTCGCTCATCCGCACCACAGCCTGCCAGACAGCAAAAGGCCAGCAATAGAGCTGGCCTCAAGCTACGCAAAGTGAGCAGCAGCGTCATCCGCCGAAGTCGTCGAGGAAGATATTCTCCCGCTCCACACCCAGATCCAACAGCATGTTGATCACGGCGGAGTTCATCATCGGTGGGCCACACATGTAGTACTCGCAGTCTTCAGGCGCAGGGTGATCCTTCAGGTACTGCTCGTAGAGCACGTTGTGAATGAAACCCGTCAGGCCGTCCCAGTTGTCCTCAGGCTGCGGATCTGACAGCGCCACGTGCCACTCAAAATTCTCGTTTTCTGCGTCGAGCCCGTCGTAATCCTCGACGTAGAACATCTCTCGCAGTGATCGCGCGCCGTACCAGAAGCTGATCTTGCGATCGGTCTTGATGCGCTTCATCTGGTCAAACAGGTGTGACCGCATCGGTGCCATACCCGCGCCGCCGCCAATAAACACCATCTCGGCGTCCGTTTCCTTAGCAAAGAACTCGCCAAACGGACCGTACACGTTCACCTTGTCGCCGGGCTTCAGGTTAAAGGTCCAGCTGGACATGATGCCGGGCGAAATGCCTTCGCTACCGGGTGGTGGCGTGGCGATGCGGATATTGAACTTCACCACACCCTTTTCTTCGGGGTAGTTGGCCATGGAGTAAGCGCGGATAGTGGTGTCCTTGCAGCTCGACTCCATATTGAAAAAGCCAAAGCGTTCCCAATCGCCGCGGTACTCTTCTTCGACATCAAAATCGCTGTACTTGACCGAGTGGGGCGGGCACTCGAGCTGAACATAACCACCGGCGCGGAAATCAACGCTCTCCCCTTCGGGCAGTCGCAGCACCAGCTCTTTAATGAAGGTCGCGACGTTTTCGTTGGACTCGACCGTGCACTCCCACTGCTTGACCCCAAATACCTCTTCGGGGACCTGAATCTTGAGGTCCTGCTTAACGGGTGTCTGGCAAGAGAGCCGCCAGCCGTCGTTGGCTTCGCGTCGAGTGAAGAAAGACTCTTCGGTAGGCAGCATCGCACCGCCGCCCTCTTCCACAACACACTTGCACTGCGCACAGGTACCACCGCCGCCACAGGCGCTCGCCAGGAAAAGGTCGGCATCGGCGAGGGTCTGCAGGAGCTTGCCACCGGCCGGCACCTCGATCGTGCGCTCGCCATTGATCTCGATACTAATATTGCCGCTGGCGACCAGCCGGCTGCGCGCCGCCAGAATCACAAGTACCAACGCCAAAATAATCGCGGTGAACATGCCGGCGCCGTAAGCGATTGTCATATCCATCGAATCTGAGCTCCTGTCCGTCGCCTGTTAAATATCTATGCCACCGAAAGACATGAAGCCCAGAGACATCAGCCCAACGGTAATAAACGTAATCCCCAAGCCCTGCAGCCCATCGGGCACGTCGCTGTACTTGAGTTTCTCGCGGATACCCGCGAGCGCCACTATAGCCAAAGCCCAGCCCACACCGGCACCCGCTCCGAATACGGCGCTCTCTGCAAAATTAAAGCTGCGCTCCATCATCAGGAGCGACGCACCCAGAATGGCGCAGTTCACCGTAATCAACGGCAGAAACACGCCCAGCGTCGCGTAAAGCGCCGGCACATACTTATCGAGGAACATCTCGAGGATCTGCACCAGTGCAGCGATCACGGCGATGTAGCTGAGCAGATGCAAAAAGCTCAGGTCTACGTCGGGCAGACCCGCCCAGGCCAGCGCGCCGTCAGAGAGCAGGTTGTTAAAAATCAGGTTATTCACCGGCACAGTGATCGACAGCACCACGATCACGGCAACACCCAGACCCGCTGCAGTCGCGATTTTTTTCGATACCGCAAGGAAGGTACACATGCCGAGGAAGAAGGCCAAAGCCATGTTTTCAATAAAGATGGCCCGGACAAAGAGGCTCAGATAGTGCTCCATTACGCGCTCTCCTCTGCCGGGTTATGGTGGGCGATCCTGAAGTCAGGCTCTTCCACCTGCTCCGTGTTCACCGCGCGAATCGCCCAGATCAAGAGACCGATCAGGAAGAAGGCACTTGGCGGCAGCAACAACAGGCCGTTGGCCTGATACCAGCCGCCCTCGGTGACCAGCGGGAAGATTTCCACGCCAAACAATTTGCCTGTACCGAACAGTTCTCTCACCACTGCCACCACAAGCAACACAAAGGAATACCCCAGTCCGTTACCAAAGCCATCGATAAAGCTCGGGATCGGCGGGTTCTTCATGGCAAAAGCTTCAGCCCGGCCCATCACGATGCAATTGGTGATGATCAGGCCAACGAACACCGATAGCTGCTTGGAGATGTCGTAGGCCACCGCCTTGATCACCTGATCTACCACGATCACCAGCGAGGCAATGATCGTCATTTGCACAATGATGCGAATGCTCGAAGGAATGAATTGCCGAATGGTCGAAATAAAGAAGCCGGAGAATGCCGTCACCACCGTCAGCGCAATGCACATCACCACCGTGACGCGGAGTGAGGTCGTCACCGCCAGTGCCGAGCAGATACCAAGGATCTGCAGAGCAATCGGATTGTTCTTGAAGATCGGGTCGGTCAGCGTGTCGCGCATACTCATGAGGCTGTCCCCCGTCGCAGGTTCTCAAGCAATGGCTTGAAGCCCTGCTCACCCAGCCAATAGCGCACCAGTTTATCCACGCCCTTGGTCGTCAGCGTCGCACCTGAGAGGCCGTCCACCTGCCATTGCTTTTCATCGGAGCCCATTGGCACTGAGCCTTTCAGAACCTGTATGGCCACCTGATCACCCTCGTAAACCTGCTTGCCAGGCCAGATCGCTTTCCAGTTGGGGTTATCAATTTCTCCACCCAGCCCCGGAGTCTCGCCGTGATCATAAAAACCGAGGCCCGCAACCGTGTTGCCGTCAGACTCCAGCGCCATAAAGCCGTACATGGTTGACCACAGGCCGTAGCCGCGGATCGGCAGAATAATTTTGTCCAGACCGCCGGCATCATCGCGCACCAGATACACCAGCGCCTGATCTTCGCGACGTACCAGCTTGGCGGGATCCTCGTCACCCGCTAGCGCGCGCGACTGGGCGGGGTCTTTTGCCGCCTCGCGCTGGTCAAAACTCGCGGGGTCAACGCCGTCAACAAAGCGGCCCTCATCGAGATCCACAACGCGGGTTTCCACCTGCTCAAACTGTTCCTCCACCGACATCGACGGGTCAAGCAGACCCGCCGCCATCAGGATATTGCGCTTCAGATCCAGGGTTTTGTTAGCTTGCTGTGCAGGCTTTAGCAGCACCGCCGCGGTGGAGACCACCATGGAACACACCAAGCAGAGCCCCAGCGCAACCGTGAGGATGCGTCCCAGCCCTTCTCCACTAGCTGACACGGGCAGCCCTCCTCTTGATATTGGCGCTCACAGCAAAATGATCAAATAGTGGCGCAAACAGATTGGCAAACAGGATTGCCAGCATCATGCCCTCCGGGAACGCCGGGTTGACCACACGAATCAGCACACACATCACGCCGATCAAAATGCCGTAGAGCCAGCGGCCCCTATCGGTCATTGCGGACGAAACAGGGTCAGTCGCCATAAAGAAGGCGCCGAAGGCAAAACCGCCGACCACCATGTGCCAGTGCCATGGCATGGCAAATGCGGGATTGGAGGCTGACCCCACGCTATTGAGCAGCAACGCGAAGCCGATCATGCCGACGAAACATCCCGCCACCACGCGCCAAGACGCAATCCCCTGAAGAATCAGAAACAATCCACCGATCATGATCATCAGGGTCGAGGTCTCACCAATAGAACCCGGGATAGTGCCCACAAAGGCATCCCACCATGTGTAGGCTTCTGTCAGGCCCGCCATACCCTCAGCCGCGACCACACCCAGAGGGGTGGCACCAGAATAACCGTCGACCGCGGTCCATACCGCATCACCAGAGATCTGCGCGGGATACGCAAAGTACAAAAACGCCCTGCCGGTGAGCGCCGGGTTCAAGAAGTTCTTGCCGGTACCACCAAACACTTCCTTACCGATAACCACACCAAAACTGATGCCCATGGCAGCCTGCCAAAGAGGTAAATCAGGCGGTAATGTCAGGGTGAAGAGGATCGAGGTGACGAAAAAGCCTTCGTTTACCTCGTGGCCGCGCCGCATCGCGAACAGCACTTCCCAAAAACCGCCGACGATAAAGGTCACTAGATACAGCGGCAGAAAATGCACCAGCCCGTAGAGCATGTTGTGCCAGATATTCGCGGCGTCGTGCCCGCCCAGTGCGGCCACGATGCCGCCCCGCCAGCCGTCTAGCGCGCCGCCAGAGAGGGCCAATACGTCGTTGGCCTGGAGGCCAATGTTGTACATGCCATAAAACATGGCCGGGAAGGTGGCAAACCATACCGTAATCATGATGCGCTTCAGATCAATGCCGTCTCTCACGTGGGCATTGGAGCGAGTCACGCTGCCGGGAGAATAAAAAATCGTATCTACGGCCTCGTAGAGTGCATACCAACTTTCGAACCGTCCTCCTGGCTTGAAGTGCGGTTCAATGGCATCCAGCTGTTGTCGCAGTCCCATGGTTCAGCCTTCCTTCTCGATTCGCGTCAGGTTATCCCTGAGAATTCCGCCGTATTCATATTTGCCCGGGCACACATAGGTGCACAGCGCGAGGTCCTCTTCATCCAACTCCAGACAACCCAGGGCCTGCGCTGTCTCGGTGTCCCCTACCAGCAAGGCCCGCAATAGCTGGGTGGGCAAGATATCCAGTGGCATGACTTTCTCGTAAGCCCCCACCGGCACCATCGCGCGCTCCGACCCGTTGGTGTTAGTCGACATCGCTAAGGGCTTGCTGCCGAACCAGCTCGACAAATAAATCCCCATCACAGAGTGCTTGCGCAAACCCAGTGACAACCACCCCATAAACGCGCGATCGCGACCTTCCGGCAGCAAGGCCACCTGCTGGTGATACCGGCCCAAATAAGCGGTATCGCTCTGCACCGCTCTGCCACCCAGCACGGAACCGGATAACAGTCGGGCATCGTCTCCCTCACCCTCACCGGCAACCAATGCCTGCAAGTCAGCCCCTACCCGGCTCAGCACCAAACGCGGGCGGCTCACCGAGGGGCCGGCCAGAGCAACGACACGCTCAACATAGAGCGCGCCATCCAAAAACAGTCGTCCCACTGCGA
>JBELDB010000044.1:0-12459 GCA_042094525.1 Congregibacter sp.
CGCGTTTGGAGTGGCGTGCCATCTCGCGATAGTGACGATCGTGATCGCTGTAGTTGCCAAAGTGGTCGCCATTGCGCATGAAAGTGGCGCCGCCGCCAAAGGAGACTACCTGCAAGCCATGTCGGGGTAGCTCAAGATCGCGCGTGATTTCCGGCCGCAATAGGCTCGATACATAGGAGCAGTTGGAATACCACCAGCCTTTGTGCAATTCCCGACTGACTGTCGCGCCGCCGATGTAGGGATTGCGCTCCAGGACGGCCACTTTTAGCCCCGCTTTGGCGAGATAGGCCCCGTTGGTGAGGCCGTTATGGCCCGCACCAATGACGATAGCGTCGTATTGGTTCACTGCACTCTCCGGTGAGTCATTCTGAACTGAAATATTGCCATGCCTAGCGGTAAGCGTCTACCCAGAATGAATGAATGTTCATTCTTCGTTGAGACTTTGAGGTGAAATCCTTAGACTCACTACTAATATTCTTAGGCAGGAAACTCCTGACAAAAAACCATGACCGAAGCATCCAGTACGCTTACGGAGGCATTGCCAGAGTCCGGTGCAAAAAGACGCCAGATCCGTCCAAAGGCGGAAAGGCGGCAGCAGTTGATCGATGCAACGATTCGCTGTATTGCGCAACATGGACTCTCTTCGGTAACCATGCAGATGGTGACGCGGGAAGCCGGCCTGAGTGTGGGGATTGCCAACCTGCACTTCCAGAGCAAGAACAATTTGCTCAATGAAACGCTCCGATTTGTCGCCGAGGAGTACCACGGTGGCCAGATCGACATCATGGAAGGCGCGGAGACCCTCGATTTAGGTGACCGATTGGATGCGCTTCTCGATTTTCAATTGGGCCGGGGCGTCACGCAGCGCCAGAAAATGTCGGTGTGGTTCGCTTATTACGGAGAGGCAGGCGCGCGCCCCGTATACCAAAAGATCGTAGCGACGACGGACAGGCTTGCTGCGCAAAAGTTGGAAAGGCTGTTCTCGGACATTATTGAGCAGGGCGGATACCGCGACGCAGATGCTCGTGAACTGGCGACGGGTTACTCCGCGTTGATCGACGGTTTGCACTTGGGGCTTTTGGTGACGCCCAGGGAATTGACCAAGCGGCGAGCTAGGGCGGTGGCGCGCGATTTTTTGCGGAGAGCCTTCCCCAAGCACGTTCGTTAGAGGTCGTTACACAGTCGGTTTAGCGAATTCAGCGGTTAATTTTGGTGGGCGGCACGTAATCAAAAATAAAGTTGATACGGCCCTCTGTGCCCTTGTTCATGACGCTGTGCTGCTTCTGATTGTTGATTTCGTAAACGTGTCCAATGGGCATGTTTTGTGGCCGACCATCTATCATGAACCGCACGCGCGGGTTGGTATAAATCGGAATGTGGATACGGTGCCCAGAGTGGAAAGAAGGGTGCTTGTCGGTGTGTGGTTTGATCACGCCGCCAGCCTCTAACCGAGCTGCCATAGCTCGAATAATCGTGCCACCCGCGGGGTAGTGATCGGCGAGGATCTTGTGCATGAGCGGTATGGCCTCGTCCGCAAGAAGGTCCCAGCCCTGATCCTTGGAGACTTCGATATTGGGCCAGCCCTCTCCATCGGTGAATACCAATACGACAGACTGCGTATGTTGGTGGACTTCGTACTCGTGCTGCCGGAATTGGTTCCCCCACCATGCCTCCTCGGGCAGGTCGAGAATTTTGGCTTTCAGCGGCTCGATATCGTAGGGGCCAAGGTTCTTTATAGGTACGCCAATGTCCATATTGTCACCTGAGCGAGTGGATGAACCGGATAATGTCGGAGTCGATCGTCTCGATCAACTCAGTCCAGCAGGTCATCTGGCAGTTGGATCACGGTACCACCCTGAATTACCGCATCCACCTGACGCAGTATTTTTGGGTCGGTCAGCGGGTCTCCTCGAACCGCAATCAGGTCGGCTGTCCTGCCCGATACGATGGCGCCAATATCCTGAGAGAGCCCCATGTGCTCGGCCGCGACCGAGGTCGCTGAGCGAATGGCATCCATGGGGCGCATGCCACGCTCAATCATAATCGCGAACTGCCAGCCGCCCATATCATGCGGGAGCACTGCAGCATCAGTGCCGTAGAGTAGGGTAACCCCCTCGCGGTAGGCTTTCTCAAAGACCACACGCTGAGCTTCTGTGGTGTCGGTATTTCTCTTCAGAAACACCTCTGGGTAGCCCTGTTCACGACCGATCGTATCGGTATAGGTCCCGTTGTAGACATCCATCGAAAACGCGACACCCCGCTCCGCCGCAAGGGCAATGGTGCTGTCCTCAAGCAGCGATGCATGCTCCAATGAATCGACGCCGGCATGGATGGCGTCCTGCCCAGACTGATCGCTGTGCACGTGGGCGGTCACTTTCTTGCCGTATTGTTTGGCCACGGCCACGACTGCTTCAATATCAGCCCGGCTCATTTCAGGCGCGCCTGGCGCTGTGCCTACTGAAAATACCGCCCCTGATGCGATCACTTTCAAAAAGTCTGCACCGGCCGCGATCGCCGCTTCAGCCCGTGCCGCAAACTCCTGTGGATTGCTGGCGATGCCTTGTTGTGATTCTGCAGGAATTTCCTCGGGCGGTATTTCCGGGAAGGTGAGGTCGCCACCTCCCCCCGGAATGGTGAGATAGGGTCCCGCGGTTTGGATGCGGGGCCCAAGTGCTTTCCCCTGCTCTATGAGCGCGCGTGCGCGATAGATGGTATCGGGAAACCATGCCCCCATATGGCGCACCGTGGTGAACCCGGTGAGCAGGGTTGTTTTTGCGTTATCCAGCACCAATTGCAGCGTTTCATCCGCCGTTCTTCGGGCGTAGATGCTGTAATCGACAGAGTCCTCAGGGTTTCCGTCAAAGTGTACGTGGGTGTTGATCAGCCCTGGTAGGCAGGTCAACTCGGAAAGATCGATGAGCACTGGCGACTCGATATTGTGAGGTACCGAACCGGCAGTTTTAACTGACATTATGCGTCCATCACGAACCGCGACATCGCGATGGAGGAGCGGCTCGTCTGAGACACCGTCAATTAATACACCGCAACGGATTATTATATCGAAGGGCCCACCTTTGCCTTGGTCCATGGCGGGGCTGATGGATACCTCATCCGAACAGCTATTCAAACTCACCAACGCTGCAAAGAATGCAAAACCGAGGGGTAATTTGGTCTTAAGAAGCCTCATTATGGGGTGCGCTGTAGAGCGTCGCGGCTAGTTGGCCGCGTGCCGAAACTTGAGATAGATAAACATGTAAATCAGTAGCGCCGCTGCTGAGGCGATCGCGCATAAAATGAAGACCCCATCAAATCCCCAACCCAAATCCAGCATCACTGATGCCGCGAAGGGGCCCATGGTCTGCCCTAGGCCTTGCGCGCCAGGGATAAACGCGACCGCGCTACCTGACCTGTCAGCAACTGAGACGCCGCCCATCTGATACACATCGATGAAGATCCAAAGAAAGTTAAACATGGCGACGCTGAAGACAAATAGCGCTGCCGTCACCTGCACTGCCAGTAAACCAACCGCCACAACCATCAATACAAAAGTAAAAAGCAGCGGCTTGTCGTAATCAAATCGCTTCAAAACCCACATCGCGGTGAAGCAGCCAACAAAAGAGAGCAGTACACACCAAGCGATGATCTGTGCCGCCCAGTCTCCGTCGAGGCCTGCTGATTCGGCTGCCAGTTCGATATTGGACCAATAAGCACCAATGTTGACGTAGGCAATGACAATGGCGGCGATACCCACCCAAGCCAACATTGATGGTGGCTCTTTAGTCTCTCCGTCAGCTATCTGAGGAGCAGCGGCTGGAGATGAAGTAGCTTCGGCGGATTCAATCGATGGGCTGGTGTTTGGAATCATTCCGACAAAGGGCAACGTGACAACATATGTGGCGATGAAAAAAACGTAAATACCATTCATGGAGAGGTGCGGAATAAGCTGGAGTTCAAGAAATTGCGAGATAGCGAAAGCCAGCAGCATCCAGTTAAAGGCCTCACGGGGTTTTGAGTGGGCGCCGAGTCCTGCGACCGCGACCGCTGTGTAGAACCCCGAGCCGAGTCCAGCAATCAACCTCAGCGCCAGCGTCGTCTCATAGTCCACGTATTGCGTGCAAAGGGCGTTCGCGATGATGGCGAGCGCGATCCCCAAGTAGGTGAGCCTTTGTCTGCTCCACCGGCTGATGAGAGCGCTGGTCAACACGGCACCAATAAATAGGCCCAGTAAGTCAGCGGAAGCCACCCGGTTAACCTCAACCTCACTGAAGCCCAGTTGATCGACCCATGCGCCGTTGATCGCTGGCAGCGCTACTAGGACGCTATAGCCTACAAGCGTCATGAACAGGCTCAGCAGAAAAGGCCCTCTGGCATCAAAGGGGTTGGTATGAGGCGGTGTTGCGATCGATGAATCAGTCACATAGCGCTCCGAGCGTAGGCTTGCCAGCAAATATCGTGCGGGCGGCATACTCTCGCACCCGTTTGCGTCAATAGCAACGGCTGTTAATGTTGCGCGTTAGAGATTCTGGCACACTTGCTTCGGTTACCCGCTGGCCGTGTGTGCGATATCAGAGATGCTAGAAATGAACGATAAAAGCCCGAGAGCTGCGTTTGAGCGTGCGGTGTCGCTACTGAAGGGGGGCGCCCGCCAGGAAGCAGAAAGCCTTTGCCGCGATATGCTCCAGCGAGACCCCGGAGACATCAATTTTGTCTCCCTGCTCGGGTCGATTTTGGCCAGTCGCGGTGCGCAAGAAGAAGCTGTGGAGTTGCTGGGCCGAGCAGTGAAGGCCGCGCCCGGTCACGCCAAGGCACAGGAAGATCTGGGTACGCTATTGCTCAACCTAGATCGGGCGGATGAGGCGTTACCGCATCTCGAACGAGCAAAAGAGTTGCGTCCGCCTCATGCACCATTGATGAGCAAGCTCAGCGCGGTATACCAACGCCTCGGCCGGAGCGCGGAGGCGGAGGCGTTGCGAAAAGAGGCCGCCTCGTTGTCACCCGTGCAGGCAAAAATGGATGAAGCTACGCGCCTGTTTGTTAAAGGACAGTTCAGGGAATCTGAAAAGCTCGCTCAGGAGCTGGTGCGCGAGAACCCCCATGACGTCAACGCGGCATTACTACTGGCGCGGTTGGCAATGATGGCTAATTGCTATGATGATGCGCGTGAAATTCTCGAGAAAATAGTCGAGCGGCAACCCCGTTTCGTGGCCGCTTGGCATGACCTCAGCACAGTGCTGAAAGAGCTGCATCACTACGAGGAAGCGGTTGCGATACTCGAGAGAGCGTTGCAACTCGATCCAGACAACGCATTAACCCACTATTACCACGGTGCCGCCTTGGCGATGGCCGCGAAGCCTGCTGAGGCGGTGGCGTCCTATCAGCGAGCAGTGAAGCTTGATCCTGAACTGCCTGGTGCGCACATCGGCTTGGGACATGTACTGAAGACGGTGGGAGATCAAGAAGGCGGCATCGCCGCTTACCGACGGGCCATCGAACTGCGCCCAAATTTCGGTGAAACCTACTACAGTCTTGCTAATCTCAAGACCTTCCGTTTCACGGAAAACGACATCACGGAGATGAGCGAAAAGTTGGCGAACGAGACACTACCGGTCGAGTGCCGGGTGCATTTTGCCTTCTCTCTCGGCAAGGCTTTTGAAGATCTTAAAGACTATGATCGTGGGTTTGAACATTACGCGCTCGCCAATCAACTGCATAGAGACACCATCGCGTATGACCCCGTGCAAACCGGTGTGGCACATCAACGTATGCGCGAGATCTTCAGCCCGCCTTTCTTTCAGAGCCGGGGCCCTGAGGTAGGGTGCCAGCAGGCAGACCCTATCTTCATCGTCGGGCTGCCTAGATCGGGTTCGACGTTGCTCGAGCAGATTCTCGCCAGCCACTCGCAAGTGGATGGAACCAGCGAGTTACCCGATATATCAATGATTGCTCAGGGGCTGACCCAGCCACGAGCGGGGCAGTCATTCCCCCAATGCATGCCGGATTTAACAGAGTCTGCAGTTCGGGAGCTGGGAGAGCGGTATTTGTCGCAGACACGCAGACACCGAGGTGATGCGCCTTTTTTCACAGACAAGATGCCCAATAATTTTGCTTACGTCGGGTTTATCAAGACGATTCTCCCCAACGCCAAGATCATTGATGCGCGTCGACACCCTATGGACAGTTGTTTTGGATGTTTTAAACAGCACTTCGCCAAAGGACAGACCTTTACCTACGATTTATTTGAGCTGGGAGAATTTTATCTTGAGTACTGCGAATTAATGGATCACTGGGACAAGGCTTTGCCGGGTGCCGTATTGCACGTGCAGTACGAGGAGGTCGTTGCTGATCTCGAAACACAGGTCCGCAGGATTCTGGATTATTGCGGCCTGCCCTTCGAAGAGGCCTGTGTGAATTTCCACGAGACGGAGCGTGCTGTGAGAACTGCCAGCTCAGAACAGGTACGCCAGCCAATATATTCAGGCTCTGTACAAACCTGGACGCGTTACGGCGTTCACCTCGAGCCCCTCAAAGAGGTTCTTGAGCCCGTGTTCCCAGAGCTGCCGGTGGCGGCAGTATGACGGCGACGACGCTCCCCAAATTAGTTGCCACCTCGGTTGTTAGAGGCTCAGAGAAGGGCCAAAGTCACGGGGGCGTCTATCTCGTCGATTTTGCATCGCAGCAGGTTGAGCAAAAGATCGACTGGAACACGGGTGGGATCGATTTTGCCGGGAGGGGGTGGGACCGTGGGCTCCGCGGAATAGAGTTTACGGATGATGCGATTTGGATTGCGGCGAGCGATGAACTGTTTTGCTACTCACCCGAATTTGAGTTGGTCGCGAGCTATCGGAATGACTATCTGAGGCACTGCCACGAAATTTGCCGTCGCGACAATCTGCTGTTTTTGACATCCACCGGGTTTGATTCGCTTTTGGCTTTTGACCTCAGCCAGTGCATCTTTGTGTGGGGTTTATATCTTTCCAAGAATGGTCAGGAGTGGGTGGGTCAGGCTTTTGATCCGCGTGCACGGGGCGGCCCTGCCTTTGTGAACTCTTATCACTTAAATATGGTGCGCGTGGATCAAGACGGTGTGTCTTTTAGCGGTCTCAATACGCAGGCACTGCTGGCCATGTCGTCGGATCTATCGGTGTCAGAAATCTGCAGTTTGCCCAAAGGGTGTCACAACGCGATGCCGTATCAGGAGGGAATCATCTTCAATGATACGGCAGATGACGTTGTGCGCTATGTATCCCGTTCGTCTACAGGGGTCGCGGTCCCTGTCCCCACTTTCCCTGTTGAGGAGCTGGAATATCGAGGTCTCGATGATTCACGGATAGCAAGACAGGGGTTTGGGCGAGGACTGTGTTTGATTAACGAACGACTGGTCGCCGCGGGTTCATCACCCTCAACCATATCGATTATCGATATGGTTGAGGGAAAGCGACTGACAGCGGTGAACCTCACTATGGATATTCGTAACGCTATTCACGGGCTCGAGTGTTGGCCTGAGCAGTGGCCGTAGGCAGTTCGCCTCGCACAAAAAAGGGCGCCTATTAGGCGCCCTTTTTGTTTTGTGACTGTCTCAGAAATAACGTCTTAGCGACAGCGCAAAGTTACGGGGGCGAATCACCACCGAAGAACTTCGTCCCCAGAACGGATCAAAGTCCTGAGTATCTTCATAAGTGATCCCCCGCTCGTCAGACAGGTTGTTCGCGCGCAGCTGGGCTGCCCACTTGCCAGACTCCCAGGTCAGCACCAGATCGGTGATGTCGTAATCTCCCTGCATCATCTGTGGCGAGGTGTAACCATCGGTCAGCTGGTTCAGCGATTCGCCCACGTAGCTGTGTTGCAAGCGAACACCCCCTGTGCCACCGAACACGTTGATCCCCGAATATTCCGCATAGAGGTAATAGCTGGTATCAGCAAACAGCGGCAGCGCGGCAGAAGGATCAAGTCCCGAAGGCACAGTCCCGCCGATTGCCCGCGGCTCGTCATATTCCTGGGCAGCCGAGACAGTCGCCTTGGAGATGTCTGTCAAATTGAAGCCCACCTCAAAGTTCTCACCGATCAGGGCCTTCATTTCGATGTCGTAGCCCTTAACGGTGGCGTCACCGACGTTACCCACTACAATCTGGAACGGCACGTTCTGGTAAGCGCCGCCGCTCAAGATACCCAACTGGTTACTGGGGTCGGTCACCTCGATCTGCATGTCCTTCCACTTCATGGTGTAGTAAACCGCATTGAAGAGAATCCTGCCGTCGAGGAATGTCGACTTAAAGCCAAACTCGGTGTTCTCAAGAATGTCCGACTCATATGCCACGGGAAGGGTAGGTCCGAACTTCCCGTTTCCACCAATGTCCAGACCGCGTCCTCGGTTTGTGCCGCCAACCCGGTACCCCTCTGAGTACATGCCATAGGCCATCATGTTGTCACTGAGCTGGAACTCGAGGCCATACTTGGGGATGAAGCCGTCATCTTCCGCCGCACGGTTCGGCAACTGTTGGTTGACTCGCGCATCGGGCCGTTCCACTGTGTAGCTGAGCTCACGCTCTACCTCATACCAACGGCCACCGAGCAGAGCGGTAATTCTGTCTTCGATTATTTCGATGTCCACCTCACCAAAGACCGCTTTGTCTGTCCGATCGGTGCCCTGATAAGAGTTCCACCACACGTCAGTGGGCGCAAGCCCAGGGTAGTAATAGCTCCAGGCCTCAAACGCAGGCGAATTTCGGTACCCGTCTTCATAAGTGTAGAAGTCCCAGAACTCTTCAGATTCCTGCCAGAAGCCACCAACCGTCCAGTCCACACGATCTGTGCTACCGGTCAGCCGGATTTCCTGAGTGAGGCTCTCGTTGTTCTGCTCGTTGGTTAGGTATCCAGTGGGATCCAAACCAAAATCATAGGTTGCGTAGCCGTAATAAATGCCGAAGGAGTAGTGGAAGTACGCGGCATAGGACTGCGTGTCGTTGGAGTAGAACATGTCACGATCGTAGTACGAAGTGGCTGAAATCAACTGCGCAAAGCCCAGATCACCCTCGATGACCAGGCTGGTCTGGGTCCATTCGTCAGTCCGCACTTCTTTGTTGAACTTCACTGTTTGAAGATCGCCAACACCCGGGTCGTAGTCGTTGTACCCGTCGGCCTCAAGATCCTGATAGTTGGCGCTGGCAGTTAATGTCCAGTTGTCATTGATCAACCAACGGATTGACGCTCGAGCGCCCATCCAATCGACTTCATTGACATCATCTGCAACTGCGCTCGCATTGGTTTGCTGGCCGCCCAAGCCCACCAGTGAGGGGAACCCGACACCGGCGTCCACCGTGGTACCTAGTACATTATCCACATAGCCTGCGTCCCGGGCGCTAAAGCCAGAAAGCCTGATGGCCACATTGTCGCTGAGAGGAATGTTCACCGTACCGTCGACTTCGTAGCCTGTGCCACCATCATCGGTCGTGGAGAGGCCAGCCCCAATGTTGGCTTCAAAGCCACTGGGGTCAGGTTTATTGGTGATCACTCTTACTGCGCCACTCTGGGAAGAGGCTCCGTACAGCGTTGATTGAGGCCCAGCGAGGGCCTCGATTCGCGCGATATCCACGGGATAGATGTCAGGTGCTGCTGATGTCAATGACATCGGCTGTTCGTCCAAATAGATCGCCGCGGTCGGATCCACCAGGAAGCCGCCGCCGTCGCTTACGCCTCGGAATACGATAGTGTTTTGGCCAGGAACACTGGTTTGTACATTGAGGCCAGCCACCTGACGCGAGAAGTCCTCCAGCGTGGTGATGCCCTGTTTCTGCAGGTCTTCACCTGAGATGGATTGCACCATCATCGGAATGTCTTGTGACGACTCAGCTCGCTGACGCGCGGTGACCACGACCTCTTCGAGCTCTGCACTCCAGCTCAGGCCGGCACCGCCGGCGCTCACTGCTGCAGCGACTCCCGCTACGATGGCTCTGCGACGAAATCGTGTGGTTTGACCTTTTCCAAAATCGGGCACGACATGCTCCTTTTTCCGCTTACGCGGTTTTTTTAAAAGAAATAGCGCGCACTGTCGCAAGGGAAACAGGGGCGCATTAAATATACTTTCGTTTAACATATAGCACTTCAATTGGGACAGCAATAGTGTTCTACCGCACGCTCTGTAAAGAATTGGGCCGGATTTGTCGCAATTTGCAATAGTGTGTGAGGCGTTTACGAAATGAATGAGTTATGAGCTGGTCGCAATGGTTGTTCTTGGCACTGGTGTGTCTCTTGGGCGCGATGTCACCGGGGCCCAGTTTGGCGGTTGTCGTGCGTCACACGGTAGTCGCGGGCACGCGAGCGGGCGTGGCCTGCGCAGTGACTCATGGTTGCGGGATTTTTTGCTGGGCGCTGCTCATGGTCAGTGGACTGGGGGCGATCTTGCTCACACAGCCCGCGTTATTCGATACCGCCCGCTATCTTGGTGCCGCGTTTCTCTTTTATCTGGGCTGTCGCGCGGTGCTATCCGGTCCTATGGACGCCAGTCTGACTGAGGCGGACGCCCAGTTAGCCGGGCGCAGGGCTGGCTGGGAAGGTTTTCTGCTGGCTCTGTCCAACCCCAAGGTGGCTGTGTTTTTTGCCGCACTCTTCAGCCAGTTTATTCGTCCCGAGGCCACGCTGGCAGAGCAACTCATGATTGCCTCCACAGCGGGGGCTATCGACACCATGTGGTACATCATCGTGGCTGCCACCCTGTCAAACAAGATGATTCTGGAGCGAGTGAAATCGCGTGCCGCCTTGTTGAACCGCTGTTTTGGCGCAATACTCATTGTCTTGTCACTGGCAGTGCTTGTGTCGCGTTAAACACCTCACCCGGCGGAGAGCGCAACAGAACAAATTGGGGGACCAGAAATGGCCATTCGTTGGCGTATCGCGATTTTGTTGGCGGTCATTACTACTATCAACTATATCGACCGGTCAGTGTTTGGCGTGGTGGCGCCCGTGGTGCGAGGCGAATTTGGCATCGGTGATGCTGATATGGCCTGATTACCAGCGGGTTTCTGTTGGCCTATGGGGTCGGCCAGCTGATTTCAGGCCCACTGATCGACCGGCTGGGCACTAAACGCGCCTTCAGTCTCGCCGCGGTATTCTGGAGTCTGGCGACGATCTTGCATGCGTTGGGTCGCGGACTTTGGAGTTTCTTTACCCTGAGAGTGCTATTGGGACTCGCGGAGGCTGCGAACTTCCCCGCGGCCAGTAAAGCGGTTGCCCAGTGGTTTCCTGCCAACGAGCGCTCCACGGCGGTCGCGATTTTTATGTTGGGGGCGGGCCTTGGCGCGATCATCACGCCGCCCCTCACGGTCTGGACCATGCAGACGCTTGGTTGGCAATGGGCTTTCATCATTCCTGGCTCACTGGGTCTGCTTTGGGTGCTGTTGTGGCAGCGTTGGTACCACCTGCCAGAGACACATCCGTCGATCGATACCGCCGAGAAGAACTTGATCATGGAAAACCGCTCGAGCCAGCAGAGTCAGGGAGACTGGACCGAGCTGCTCCGCTATCGTGAATTCTGGGGCATTCTTGTTGCCAGGGTGGTCAGCGATTTCCCCTTCTATTTCTTTTTATTCTGGCTTCCTCAATATCTTATCGACGTCAGAGGTTTCGACCTCCGGGCAATCGCTTTGTTTGCGTGGTTGCCATGGGTGGCGGCGGATTTGGGGGCTCTGGTGGGCGGTTCTTTGAGCTCATCGATGGTTACGCGGGGTTATTCCATCAATCGTGCACGCAAGACTGTCATATGGATTGGCGCGGTATTGGTTGCCCTGGCAGTGGTGCCCGCCTACTACACCCAGTCGAGTGCCTTGGCCCTCGGGCTGATTTGCTTCGGCTTGTTCGCTATCCAGATCAAGGGCGCTGTGTTCTTTACATTGCCCACTGATCTCTTTCCGGCGGATCGCGTGGCAACAGTGTGGGGCGTGTTCGGGGCGGTCGGGAGCCTCGGTGGGAGCCTGCTCGGACTGCTGGCAGGCTTCATGATTCAGGAGGCAGGATATGAGAGCGTCTTTTTGCTCATCGCCAGCTTGCATGTGATCTCGGCGATGCTGCTACAGATCTTCGTCCCCAAGATTGCATTGGTCGCCGACTGACCGGCTGTCTGCTGATGAGCATAGCGCGCCGGGTATTGCGCTCTGGCGGGTTCTGTTCCTAGGTGCGCTGCTAAGGGGCGCTCTGCTCAGAGAGAGGCGATGACCTCACCCAAGACCGCGAGGTATTGTGCGCCCACGGCGCCATCAATCACTCGATGGTCACAGGACAATGTAGCGTTGAGGATTGTCGCAACGCGCTGCTCACCGTCTCTCACCACAACCTGTTGGGTCGCCTTGCCCAACGCCAGAATGGCGCCCATGGGTGGATTCACAATGGCGGTGAATTGGGTGATCCCGTACATACCGAGGTTAGAAACGGTGAAAGAGCCGCCGGAAATGTCTTCCTTGGCCAGCTTAC
>JBELDB010000045.1:0-12451 GCA_042094525.1 Congregibacter sp.
TGCCGCTCCATATCAGACAACCTCATGCTTTTCGCGTATTCGATGTCCTGCTCGAAACCAGGCTTTGCTGCCGGGACTCTCCCCGACCGAACATCGGTGCCTACAGCCGTCAGTTCAGCACCCTCGGTCGCACGGTTGGCGGCAGCAGCTTCAATCAATCATTAAAAAAGGCCCCCATTTGGGAGCCTTTTAAAATATGGTGCGGAAGGCGGGACTTGAACCCGCACAGCCATAGGCCACTACCCCCTCAAGATAGCGTGTCTACCAATTCCACCACTTCCGCTTGTTCACCGATTATTCGCCGTTGCCAGCAGGCGGCGCGTCGTCTGAAGGCACATCACCCTCGGACTCAAAATCGATCAGCGGTACATCACTGTCCGCAGTTGTTGTGTCGACGGGCTCATAAACCGGCACATCGAACCCAAGGTCATCCTCACTCGCGGTGCGATTATC
Source organism: Congregibacter sp. (assembly GCA_042094525.1). GTDB lineage: Bacteria > Pseudomonadota > Gammaproteobacteria > Pseudomonadales > Halieaceae > Luminiphilus. Next base: position 454 of record JBELDB010000045.1, read on the forward strand.
AGCAATCACAGCGAGACCAAAACTACTGACAAAGAAGATGGCTGATAACCAAGCAGTCATCTTTGTCAGCGCATTGCCACTGCCTGAACTGCCAAACAAAGTCTGTGAGGCGCCTGCCCCAAAAGATGCGCCGATGTCAGCGCCTTTACCCCGCTGCAGCAAAATCAGCGCGATGAGGCCCACCGCGACCAGCAGATGTACCATCAGCGTTATCTGTTCCATTGCTCTTCTCAGGTTTGCGCCAGCACCCGGCTAGCTCCATAGGGCGCGAGATCATACCGGTCAGTCCCCGGCGTCGCAACTGAACTAATGCGACTGTCGAATCGCGTCGGCGATACCGTCCGCCAACCGATGATTTTCTGCAGCATCTGCGCCTTCAATCATGACTCTAATAAGCGGCTCGGTGCCAGACGGCCTTAGGACCAAACGACCCCGACCTGAGAGGACATCCTCCACCTTTTTGCTCTCTGCCACCGCAGCCTTACAGTCTTCCAGCACAAAACCCTCCGAAACCGGGACGTTAATCAACGTCTGGGGTAATTTATGGAGCGCGCTTTTTAGCGCCAAAAGGCCTTCATCAGCAGCAGCCATGGCCGCCACAACCTGCAGTGAGGCTACGATCCCGTCGCCCGTAGTAGTGAGATCACCACAAATAATATGTCCGGAAGCTTCTCCCCCCAGAGACCAGCCGCGTTCCGCCATGAGCTCAAGCACGTATCTATCCCCCACCTTCGCCCGCACTAGCTCGATACCTTTTTCTGCCAGGGCGTGCTCGAGGCCCAAGTTGGACATCAGGGTGCCCACCACGCCCTGAGGCGGCCGCCCCCTCTGCCGACGATCATTCGCGATGACGTAGAGAAGCTCATCTCCATCGACAACCGTGCCATCGGCGGCAACACACTGCACGCGGTCACCGTCGCCATCAAACGCAATACCCAGATCCGCCTGCTCGCTCAGCACTCGTGCCTGCAGTGCCGCCGGGGATGTCGACCCAACATCGCGGTTGATGTTGTATCCATCCGGCTCAGCACCCATTACCACCACGTTTGCCCCCAGCTCAGAGAACACCTGAGGCGCTACCTGGTAAGTCGCACCGTGGGCACAGTCCAATACCAGCTTCATTCCCCGCAGACTCAGCTGGTCGGGAAACGTATTTTTACAGAACTCCACATATCTGCCCGGCGCATCCACCATCCGGGAAGCTTTTCCCAGCTGAGCCGATGGCACAGTTTCCATGGGCTCAGACAGCATGCGTTCGATCTCCAATTCAAGATCGTCTGACAGCTTGCTGCCCTCTGCGTCAAAGAATTTAATGCCGTTATCGGTGTAGGCGTTGTGCGAAGCGCTGATGACAATCCCGGCCGACGCTTTTTGACTGCGGGTCAGCACTGCCACAGCGGGTGTGGGCATGGGGCCCAGGAGCGTGACGCGAGCTCCGGCCGCCACCAGTCCGGCCTCAAGCGCCGACTCAAACATGTAGCCAGACACCCGGGTGTCCTTGCCTATCAGCACATGGGTTTCACGCTCGGACGAGGCAAATACTCTCCCGGCCGCCCAACCCAGCTTGAGCATAAAGTCCGCCGTGACTGGGTATTTACCCACTTCGCCACGAATGCCGTCGGTGCCAAAAAACTGTCTGCTCATGCGTGTTAGCTCTGGATCAGCGTTTGCCTCGTTGCTTGCCACATCGACAACGCATCGAATGTGGCGGCAACATCGTGAACTCGCACTATACGCGCCCCGCGATCTACTGCCATCAAAGCCAAAGCGACGCTGGCATAAGTCCGCTGCTCCGGTGCTCGATCGAGCACACTGCTGATCATGGATTTGCGTGACAGCCCGACCAATACTGGATGCTCCTTGCTACACAACTCTCCCAGTCGGGCGAGCAACTGAAAGTTTTGCTCGACCGTTTTGCCAAAGCCGAAACCAGGATCAATGATCACCCGATCAAGATCGATGCCAAAAGCGCTCACATCAGCCAGACGCGCATCTAGAAACGCAGAGACATCCTGCACCACATCGTCGTAGGCGGGTGCCACCTGCATCGTGTCCGGCTCACCCTGCATATGCATCACACAGAGCGCAAGACCCGTGTCCGCCGCTGCCTGCATCGCCCCAGGGCGTTTGAACCCGCGCACATCATTGAGAAGTCCCGCTCCGCACTGTGCGGACTCCGTCATCACACTGGGTGTGCTCGAATCCACCGAAATGATCGTGTCGCAGCGCTGAGCAAGCGCCTCTACGGCGGTGACAACGCGATCCAGTTCCTCCGTCTCGCTGACGGCGGCAGCGCCCGGGCGAGTCGACTCACCACCCACATCCAGAATGTCTGCACCTTCGGCCAGCATGTGCTCGGCGCGCGCTACCAGCGCGTCAGTATTAACACGCCCGTCGCGGTAAAGCTGTCCACCGTCGGAGAAAGAATCAGGAGTGACATTGAGAACACCCATGATGCACGGACGGCTGAGGTCCAGCGTGCGTGCACCACACGTGATGGCGTTGACCAACTCAGGACAACTTCTGCTTAGCGGTAAACCGCCGTGACCGGATCAGTGCTCGGTCGCAGCGCCGCCGATCGGATTGCCCGCTGACTCGGCTTCTCCTTCATCAGGGGGCGTGCCGCGGTCATCGCCTGACCAGTCAGATGGTGGCCGTGGAGATTTGCCTTCCATAATGTCATCAATTTGCTCAGCGTCGATAGTCTCGAACTGCATCAACGCATCGGCCATCATATCCAGCTTGTCGCGATTATCCTCGAGCAACTGATGCGCCTTGTCGTAGCACTCATCGATGATATTGCGTACTTCTCGATCAATCGCAAGCGCCGTCTCATCCGACATCGCCTTGGCAGGCTGCCCTGCACTGCGGCCCAGAAAGACCTCTTCACCGCCCTCGTCGTACATCAGCGGCCCCATGCTCTCCGACAGGCCCCACTTGGTCACCATATTGCGTGCGACTTCAGTCGCTCGCTGGATATCATTTGATGCACCAGTCGTGATGCCGTCCTTTCCAAGCGTCATTTCCTCAGCAACGCGGCCGCCAAAGAGACTGGTGATCTGCGAGATGATGTGCCGTCGACTATGGCTGTACCGATCTTCCTCGGGCAGGAACATGGTCACGCCCAGTGCGCGACCACGAGGGATAATCGAGACTTTGTACACTGGATCATGCTCAGGCATCAGACGGCCCACAATGGCATGCCCCGCCTCGTGGTATGCCGTATTGCGCTTTTCGGCCTCAGACATCACCATCGACCGGCGCTCAGCACCCATCATGATCTTGTCTTTGGCCAACTCGAATTGATTCATGCCAACCAGGCGCAGGCCACCTCGCGCGGCAAAGAGCGCGGCCTCGTTGACCAGATTAGCCAAATCGGCACCGGAGAAGCCGGGGGTGCCGCGCGCGATTTTGGACGAATCGACGTCTTCAGAAAGCGGCACCTTACGCATGTGCACCTTGAGAATCTGCTCCCGCCCTCGGATGTCGGGCAGACCCACTACCACCTGACGGTCGAATCGGCCGGGTCTTAGCAACGCTGGGTCCAATACATCTGGCCGGTTGGTCGCGGCGATCACGATCACGCCGTCATTGAGCTCAAAGCCGTCCATCTCCACCAACAGCTGGTTCAAGGTCTGCTCACGCTCATCATGACCCCCTCCCAAGCCCGCACCGCGGTGGCGCCCGACAGCGTCAATCTCGTCGATAAAGATAATGCAGGGTGATTGCTTTTTGGCCTGCTCGAACATGTCACGGACGCGGGACGCGCCCACGCCAACAAACATCTCGACAAAGTCTGATCCGGAAATAGAGAAAAATGGCACCTTGGCCTCGCCTGCGATCGCCTTGGCCAGCAAGGTCTTGCCGGTTCCCGGCTGGCCCACCATGAGCACTCCTCGAGGGATGCGACCACCCAGCTTTTGGAAACGACCCGGATCGCGGAGGAATTCGACCAGCTCTTGGACGTCTTCCTTCGCTTCCTCAACTCCCGCGACGTCCGCAAACGTCGTGGTGATCTGATCTTCACCCAACAACTTGGCTTTACTCTTGCCAAAGCTCATTGGGCCGCCCCGGCCGCCGGCTCCGCCTTGCATCTGCCGCATAAAGAACATGAACACAGCAATGATGAGCAGGATCGGGAAGCTCGCAATCAGCAATTGAGTCCAGACCGACTGCTGCTCGGGTTGCTTACCCTCGACTATCACGTTGTGCGCCAGCAGATCATCCATCAGCTTAGGGTCTTCGACCATAGGACGGACGGTCTCGAAACTGCTGCCGTCTTTGCGCTGGGCGGTAATAGTCAAGCCATCTACAACGACCTTAGAGAGCCGGTCGGTCTGCACTTCGCTAATAAACGTCGAGTAGCCCACCTGCTCGGTGCTGCTGCGCAGATTGAAATTATTGAAAACCGAGAGCAGCACCGCGGCAATCAACAGCCACAGCAGCAGATTCTTAGCCATATTGTTCACAACGAGTCCTCTCGGTTCCGGGGCGCGCGCTGGTCGCGCGGCCGCACAGTATAACGCTTTGGCCTAACAACCCCTAAATCCGCCGGTTTTCCGGCACTTAGCTCTGATTTGGGGATCATTTCCGCCGTTTCAACCCTTCTCGCAAGCCTCCGAGGCCTCGGCCACGCCTTCACAGGCCTCTGAAACGTGCTCAGTTACCGCCATTGAAGCCAGAGGCGACCACATACACTTCTCGGGATCGCGGCCGCGAAGCCGCGGGCTTACGAGAGACTACGCGGGTAAAGCGACCGCGGATCTCGTGGAACCAGGCCTCAAAACCCTCACCCTGAAACACTTTGGCGATAAACGCCCCGCCCGGTGCCAATGAGGTAACCGCCAACTCTGTCGCCAACTCCACTAAATACATGGCCCGCGGCTGATCCACCTCGCTCAAACCGCTCATGTTGGGAGCCATATCAGACAGCACCACATCCAAAAGCTGGCTATTCAGCTCCGCCATGATGCGGTCATAGGTCTCCTGCTCCGTGAAGTCTCCCTGAACAAACCGCACATCGGGTAGTGCGTCCATGGGGAGAATATCGCTCGCCACCATCCGACCATGAGTACCGACCCACTCAGCCGCTACCTGGGACCAACCGCCTGGCGCACTTCCGAGATCCAGCACCGACATGCCCGGACGAATAATCCGGTCTTTGTTATTGATCTCCATGAGCTTGTAGACAGCCCGGGACCGATAACCTTCTTTCTGGGCGCGTTGAACGTAGACATCCTCGTGATGTTCCTTCAACCACGCCCGGCTTGATGATTTTTTCTTGCCCATCTTCCCCTGTTCCATTCCACCTGCGCGAACGAGATAGCGTTACACTATCGGCAATTCAGAGTTTACCGTGATAATCCATCGAGTCTTTCATGACCCCTCCCAGCAGTAAGGAGTTACGTCAACTCCGCGCACAGGCACATTCTCTCAAACCCGTCGTCACAATCGCTGGCAAAGGGCTAGCACCGTCGGTGCTGGAAGAACTCAATCGCGCACTCAATGACCATGAGTTGATCAAGGTCAAAGTTGCGGTTGGGGACCGGGAACAGCGCGAGGTCTTGATCGGAGAATTGTGCGGTCAGAGTGATGCCTATCTGGTGCAACGGGTGGGCAACATCGCGACACTATTGAGGCCCAACCCGCAGGCTGACCCCAAGAAGTCCAACTTGCATCGCAGTCGATGACACCTCCCTGATCCATGGCCGACATTCTCGAATTCCCCACGCGCGAAAAGCAGGCGTTTGGCTTCTTAAAGGAACAACTCACTCAACTGCTCGGCAGCAAAGGCGCCGACCAGACGCTGATCGACTTCGCGATTGCCTCACTGACCGATGCCTACGGGGAGCTCCAGAATGAGTCACAATGCCACTTTGAGGTGCGCCTGCCGAGTCAAATGACGGAACAGGAAGCCTCGCGTCTTCAGGAGGATATCGGAGCAGGTGTCGAACAACTGCAAAAAGAGCACCATGATCTGACGCTGAGGCTGGCCGCTCGTCTTATGCTCACTGAGCTACGGCTGTTCCAGCGCGAACGCGAGGACTGAAGCCAAGCGCAGAGAAGCGGCCACGCAATCCATGCTGTTCGCCGCTCCCCGAAGGCACCCTAGCGCGAGCGTCAGAAGAACAACTCGGTCACATTAAAGGTTACCCAGGCGGCGATCCATGCCACGCAGAGGTAAGCGATGACCATCCGCAGCGCCAGTTTCCATGAGTTTGCTTCTCTGGCCAAAATAGCCACGGTGGAAACACACTGCAGGGCAATAGCAAAGAACACCAGCAACGCCAGCCCAGAACCCAGCGGCAATGCACTTGCTTGCACCTGCTCGACCAGCGGCACAATATTATCCTCAGCCCCTTCGATCCCCATGATGGTGCCAAGCGTCCCGACGAATACCTCTCTCGCCAGAAAGGCGCTGACAATTGCCACCCCATAGCGCCAGTCCAGACCCAGCGGCTGGAAGACAGGTTCGATCCACTGTCCAACCATACCCAGCCACGACCCGCCCAAATCCACACCCTGATTTGGGAAGTAGCCCAAAATCCAGATCACCACGGTGACGCCAAGAATCACGGCACCGGCCTTGGTCACAAAGTGTTTGGCCCGCTGTAAAGATTTTCTGGCAATGGGCACCAGTGCCGGTATGCGGTAGGCCGGCAATTCCATCATGAAGGGCATTTGTCCTTCGGAGGGTGACAAGCGATTGACCAACCCTGCGATGACCAGACCGGCGGCCATGCCAAAAACATAGATGGCGAAGAGCGTCATGCCCTGCCAGCCGACCAGCCCCCCCAATGCAGTCTCCCGCGGGATGAAAATGGCAATCAGCAAGGTGTACACGGGCAATCTCGCCGAGCAGGGCATCAGCGGAATCGCAAGATAAGTGAGGAACCTGGCTCGTGGGGATTCGATTGAGCGCGCTGCGTAAATAGCAGGAATCGCGCAAGCCACGCCGGACAACATGGGAATAAAACTTTTACCACTGAGACCGAAGAACGCCAGCGGCTTGTGGCATATCAAGGCGGCGCGGGCGAGGTAACCGGAATCCTCAAGAAGACCGATGACAAACGTCAGCACAAAAATTTGCGGGACAAACACGAGAAACGCACCAATGCCGCTGAAGACCGCATCTGCCACAAAATCAGCGAGCACGCCGTCGCCGATTAACGGCAATATCCAGCCCCCCAAGCCAATGACTCCGGCTTCCACCGCGTCCATAGCCGGTGCAGACCAGGTAAAGATTGACTGAAAAAGAATCAGCATGATCAGAGAAAAGGTCAGCCCACCGGACAATGACCCAAGAAAAAACCGGTCCAGTCGAGACTGGCTTTGTAGCAGCCCATCCGCTGGCGCCCCGTATTGCGCCGCCAAGCGATGCGCCTCGGCGTAGAGAGCGTCGTCAGCAGATCCGCCCTCACTCGCCAAAATCGAGTTGTCATCCGCTATACGCTGTGGCGCTGCAGCAGGCGGGGGCGACTGAAGGCCCGAGATAATCGCATCGGTCCCCTCCCCAGTGCGCGCTGACGCCACCATCACGGGAGCGCCAATGGCTTGCGATAATCCCTCAGCGTCGATACTCAGACCGTGGCGTCTGAGAATATCACCCATGTTGGCGACCACCGTGACGGGGCGCCCCTGACGCTGGCAGGCGTGCACCACCTGCAGACAGAAAAAGAGGCTTTTCTCCAATCGCGTCGCATCGACGATACACAGGACATGCTGCACGTCTGGATCAGCCAGCGACGAATCAAAATGCCCAACAGCGACCCGCTCTTCCTCCGAGATGGGCCTTAGGGAGTAGGTACCGGGAAAATCTACCAAGTCGAGCTCGGGCAGCTTCGCCAGACGTCCGATCGAGAGATCTACCGTAATACCGGGATAATTGGCGACCCGCTGGTTCAACCCCGTTAGCCTGTTGAACAGAGCAGTCTTGCCCGAATTGGGTGTGCCGACCAACAAAACACTAGGCATGAGGCGACGCTCCAAGCGGTCGCACCAACACCTGTTCTGCCAATTCCTGATCAAGGCAGTAAGTTGCGTTACTGACGCGGAAAACTCGAGGCGCACCAAATCCTGGCCGCTGCTGACAGGAAATTTCCTCACCCGAATGAAAACCAAACTCCTGCAAGCGGCCGCGGTAACGCGTGCTGAGAGCATCGGTGAAACCGACCAACTCAGCCGGCGTATTGAGCGGCAAATTCCAAAGCGTGAGGGTGTCGATCTTTGCGGCCACAAAGGGCTCCCGCAGTAAAACGCGGATCATACGACCAATGAGAATGATTTTCAGTAAGTCTAGAGATGCTCGACGGCGTCGATCTCGTAAATCACATCCCCGCCCGGCGCATGCACGGTGACTTCATCTCCTTCCATCTTCCCGACCAACGCACGGGCGATGGGAGAGTTCACCGAAATCAGATTGGCTTTGGCATCTGCCTCATCCTCTCCCACGATCCGATAGGTGACGGTGCGCTCGTCTTCAACATCGATCAACGTTACCGTGACGCCAAACACAACCTTCCCCGTGGCGGGGATTGTCATGACGTCTATGATCTGGGCATGAGACAGCTTGTGCTCAAGCTCCTGAATCCGCCCCTCTGCAAAGCTTTGCTGCTCTCTCGCCGCATGGTATTCGGCGTTCTCTTTAAGATCCCCATGCTCACGCGCTTCGGCAATTGCCTGCGTGATTCGCGGGCGATCCACCTTCTTGAGACGCTCTAGCTCTTCTCTAAGGGCTTGCTCGCCCTGCACTGTCATGGGAACGCGGTTCATACGGCGATGCTCTCATGCAAATCCTGTAGTCGACGCACCGTGATGTCTGTCTCCTGCTCCAGCGCCATGCATACCGCCTCTGCCGCGGCCAGTGTCGTGGTGTAGAACACTCGATGCTGCTCTGCGCTGGCACGGATCGAAGCCGAATCCATAATGGCACGGCGGCCCTCTGTCGTATTGATAATCATGGCGGCTTCATCGTTCTTGATCAAATCCACGATGTGCGGGCGACCCTCAGCCACCTTGTTCACTCGTCGCACAGTCAGGCCTGCCTCTTCCAAAGCGCTTGCGGTACCTCCGGTTGCTGCCAGAGTGAAGCCCTGCGCCACCAGTCTTCTCGCTACGTCCACAGCTGCCGGCTTGTCGACGTCGCGCACACTGATAAGACATAAGCCGGAGGTGGGCGGATCGTCGCCGGCGCCCAGCTGGGCCCGAGCAAAGGCCGCAGCAAACGTCTCGCCTGTGCCCATAACTTCACCCGTGGATTTCATCTCAGGACCCAGAATTGGGTCCGTGCCCGGGAACTTGTTAAAGGGCAGCACCGCCTCTTTCACACTGTAATAGGGCGGGACGACTTCTTTCGTCACACCCTGGCTCTCGAGGCTTTGGCCCGCCATGCATCGTGCCGCGACCTTGGCCAGTGACACACCGACCGCCTTGGAAACAAACGGCACGGTTCGCGAGGCACGCGGGTTGACCTCGATCACATAGATCTCGTCGTCCTGCCACGCCAACTGAACATTCATCAATCCGCAAACGCCGAGTTCCAGCGCCATCTTGCGCACCACGTCGCGCATGGATTCCTGTACATCGGCAGGCAGGCTATACGGGGGTAATGAACAGGCAGAATCGCCTGAGTGCACACCGGCCTGCTCAATGTGCTGCATGATAGCGCCAATGACGACCTGTTCGCCGTCGCTCACGGCATCGATATCCACCTCAATCGCCGCACTGAGGAAACTGTCCAGCAGCACGGGAGAATCCTCGGACACCCTGACGGCATCGTTCATGTAGCGCAACAGATCCTCTTCGCGATACACAATTTCCATGGCTCGGCCACCGAGTACATAAGATGGACGAACCACCAGTGGATAACCAATCTCTGCCGCCGCCGCGACAGCCGCCTCGACACTGCGTACCGTCGTATTCGCCGGCTGGCGGAGCGACAAGGCCTGAATCATCTGCTGAAAACGCTCCCGGTCCTCCGCGCGATCAATTTGATCAGGCGTGGTACCGATGATGGGCACACCCGCCGCCTCGAGCGCGCGAGCCAGTTTGAGCGGCGTCTGACCACCAAACTGAACAATCACCCCGGTGGGCTGCTCGAGTTCAACAATCTCGAGCACATCTTCCAGGGTGACAGGCTCAAAATACAATCGGTCTGAGGTGTCGTAGTCAGTCGACACGGTCTCGGGGTTACAGTTCACCATGATGGTCTCGTAACCATCCTCCCGCATTGCCAACACCGCGTGGACGCAGCAGTAGTCGAACTCAATCCCCTGGCCGATGCGATTAGGGCCGCCACCGAGCACCAGAATTTTCTTCCGATCGCTGGGTGCTGCCTCACACTCCTCTTCGTAGGCCGAGTACATGTAGGCAGTGGAGGCCGCAAATTCGGCAGCACAGGTATCGACACGCTTGTAGACAGGCCGAATATCCAACGACCATCGTCGCTCGCGCACTGCGGATTCGGTTGTGCCCAACACATCGGCGATGCGCTTGTCAGAAAAGCCTCGGCGCTTGAGCCCCCACATGAGGCTGTGATCAATCCCGTCGGCGGTCAGTCCGGAAAGCTGTGACTCCCAGCGCACGATGTCATCAATCTGAATCAGGAACCAGGGGTCGACACCCGAGTAGCCGTAAATCTCTTCCAGCTCGAACCCCGCACGAAATGCATCCGCGAGGTACCAGATACGATCGGCACCCGGATTAGTCAACCGGTCTACTAATTCAGAGCGGGAGTCTTCGTCCAACACCTGCATGCGCGGCTCAAAGCCTGCCGAGTCGACCTCGAGTCCGCGCAGCGCTTTTTGTAACGACTCCTGAAAAGTGCGCCCGATAGCCATCACTTCGCCCACCGATTTCATTTGGGTTGTTAGTCGTGGATCTGCGGTGGCAAATTTTTCAAAGGCAAAGCGTGGGATCTTGGTGACCACATAGTCGAGGGCTGGCTCGAACGAAGCGGGGGTGACTCCGCCAGTGATGTCGTTCTCCAACTCGTCGAGTGAGTAGCCCACCGCCAATTTTGCTGCCACCTTGGCAATCGGGAAGCCGGTCGCCTTGGATGCCAGCGCCGATGACCGCGAGACACGCGGGTTCATCTCAATCACCACTAGCCGGCCGGTATCAGGGCACTGACCAAACTGGACATTTGAGCCGCCCGTCTCTACGCCGATCTCGCGCAGCACCGCCAACGAGGCATCGCGCATGATCTGGTATTCCTTATCGGTCAGTGTCTGAGCGGGCGCGACCGTGATGGAGTCGCCGGTGTGAACACCCATGGCGTCAAAATTTTCTATCGAGCAGACGATGATGCAGTTGTCGTTTTTATCCCGAACAACCTCCATCTCGTACTCTTTCCAGCCGATCAGAGACTCGTCAATCAGCAGCTCGCTGGTGGGCGAGAGCTCCAATCCCCTGAGGCAGATCTCTTCAAACTCATCTCGGTTATAGGCGATACCGCCGCCAGAGCCACCCATCGTAAACGAGGGCCTGATAATGCAGGGAAAGCCAATTTCCTCGTGCACCGTCCAGGCCTCTTCCATACTGTGGGCGAGCCCAGCACGAGGCGTTTCAAGCCCGATCCGACGCATCGCAATGTCAAATTTCTCGCGATCTTCAGCTTTATCGATGGCTTCCTGTGTGGCGCCGATCATCTCGACGCCAAACTTTTCCAATACGCCTTCTGAAGCGAGTTTCAGCGCGCAATTGAGTGCCGTCTGACCGCCCATAGTGGGAAGAACAGCGTCGGGGCGCTCTCGCTCGATAATTCTGGCGACCGTCTGCCACTCAACGGGCTCGATATAGGTCGCATCGGCCATGGCGGGGTCCGTCATGATGGTGGCGGGGTTGGAGTTCACGAGGATGACGCGATAACCCTCTTCGCGCAGGGCCTTACAGGCTTGTGCACCGGAATAATCAAACTCGCAGGCCTGACCGATGACAATCGGCCCGGCGCCCAGAATCAGAATGCTCTCGATGTCAGATCGACGCGGCACGCTCTAGC